>NZ_MEGA01000031.1:0-21228 GCF_001725695.1 Microbacterium sp. SCN 71-21 | reverse complement strand
GAGGTTCTGACGGCGGATGAGATCGTGCTGGCCGGGGGAACGTTCGGCTCGGCCGAGGTGCTGCTGCGCAGCGGCATCGGCCCGGCCGAGCAGCTCGCCGACCACGGCATCCCGCTGGTCGCCGACCTTCCCGTAGGCAAGAATCTCCACGACCACTATCTGGTGCCCGTCATCTTCGGCACCGAGCGGCCGGTCGAGGCGCCCGCCCCCCATCGCTCGGTCACGCAGAGCCACTGGTTCTGGAAGTCGGATCCCGCCCTCGCGGTGCCCGACACCCAGCCGATCACGTTCAGCGTGCCGATGCTCGAACCCGACATGTCGTTCGAGGGCACCGGGTTCACGCTCATGGCCGGGCTCGTGACGACCCACAGCCGTGGCGAGGTCACGCTCGCCGACGCCGGGGACCCTGCCGGCATCCGCATCGATCCGCACGTGCTGGAAGATCCGCGGGATCTCGCGAGCATCCTCGCCAGCGTGCGCCAGTGCCTCGAGGTGGGTGCGCAGCCCGCACTCGCCGACGCGTGGGGGGCGGCGGTCGTCTACCCTGCACCCGGCGCCGGCGACGATGCGCTGATCGCCTACATCCGCGAGCACGTCATCACCTACCACCACCAGGTCGGCACGTGCCGGATGGGCTCCGACGACCGTGCCGTGGTCGATCCGACGCTGCGCGTGCGCGGCGTCGCCGGTCTCACCGTGGCCGATGCGTCGGTCATCCCGACGGTCACCACCGGCAATACCAACGCTCCGGCCGCAGTCATCGGCGAGAAGGCGGCAGACTTCCTGCTCGCGTCAGCCGACGCGCCCGTCGCGGTCACCAACGCCGCCGTCTGAGCGCACCCGATCTCGAGGAGATGAGAACGATGAACCCCCTTCTGCAGCGCGTCAGCGTCGACGGCGGACGCCCGATTCCGGATGCCGCGACCGGCGAGACCATCGGCTACGCCCCCGAGCACGTCGTGAACGACCTCGAGGCGCTGATCACGAGGGCACGCATCGCGCAGCCGGCATGGGCAGCACTACCCGCCAGCGAGCGCGGCGCGCTGCTGCATGCGGCGGCCGAGCGGGTCGCGCTCGTCGCCGACGAGCTGGCCGACGCGGTCTCGCGCGAACAGGGAAAGCCGCTCAACGGCATCGGCGCCCGCGTCGAGGTGGGGGCGGTGCAGGGCTGGCTCCATGTGAACGCCGACCTCGAGGTGGCCCCCGAAGTGCTCGTCGACGACGCCGAGAACTACTCCGAGCTCATCTACAAGCAGGTTGGTCTCGTCGGCGCGGTGGGTCCGTGGAACTGGCCGCTCATGATCACGATCTGGCAGATCGCCCCGGCGCTGAAGATGGGCAACGCGGTCATCGTGAAGCCGTCGGAGTACACACCGCTGAGCGTGCTGGCGCTCGTCAGCATCTTGAACGAGGTGCTTCCCGAGGGGGTGCTGCAGGTCATCTCGGGCGGCCGGGCGGTCGGTGCGGCGCTGACGTCGCACCCCGCCTTCGGGAAGATCATGTTCACCGGTTCGACCGCGACGGGCAAGGCTATCGCCGCGGCATCCGCTCAGAACCTCACTCGGCTCACGCTCGAACTCGGCGGAAACGACGCCGGCATCGTGCTTCCCGGCACCGATATCGACGCCCACCTCGACGCGCTGTTCTGGGGCGCGTTCATCAACACCGGGCAGACGTGCGCCGCGCTCAAACGCCTGTACGTGCATGAGTCGCAGTACGAGCAGGTGCTCGACGCTCTCGCCCGCAAGGCCGCCGCAACCCCGATGGGGCGCGGCGTCGACGAGTCGAACGAGCTCGGTCCGCTGCAGAACGCGATGCAGTTCGACATCGTCGCGCGCCTCGTCGACGACGCGCGCGCCCGCGGACGCCGCATCGTGACCGGCGGCTCGCCCGCGCCACATCTCGGGCGCACGTTCTTCGAGGCGACGATCGTCGGCGACGCTGTCGACGGCGACCCGATCGTCGACGAGGAGCAGTTCGGGCCGGTGCTTCCGGTGATCCGCTACGACACGGTCGAGTCGGCGATCGCGTCGGCCAATCGACTGGATGCCGCACTCGGCGCGTCGGTGTGGGGCGACGATCCCGCGCAGACCCGTGAGGTGGCGCTGCGGCTCGAGGCCGGCACCGTGTGGATCAACAAGCACGGCGGGATCCACCCGATGGTGCCGTTCGGCGGCATCAAGGGATCGGGATACGGCATGGAGTTCGGGTTCGAGGGGCTGAAGTCCGTGGCGGTGCCGGTCGTCATCACGTCGCGATGAGCGTCATGCGCACCGCTCTCGTCACCGGCGCGGGCCGGGGCATCGGCCGCGCGTGCGCGCTCGCGCTCGCCGAGACGGGGGTGGCGGTGCTGGTGACGGACCGCGATGGCGATGCCGCGGACGCTGTGCGTGCGGAGATCGCGGATCGGGGCGGCGTGGCGCTGGCCCAGGCGCTCGACACGACTTCGACTGAGGAGCACGCGCGCGCCATCGACCTCGTGCGCGCGCACTGGGGCGGGCTGGACGTGGCGGTGAACAACGCCGGGATCACGCAACCGGCGACGGACACGGCGGACATCTCGCCGGCGCAGTGGCGCCGCGTGCTCGACGTCAACCTCGATGGCGTCTTCTACGGCGTGCGCCTCCAGCTCCCCGCCCTGCTCGAGCGCGGCGGGGGAGTGATCGTCACGATCTCCAGCCTCGGCGGTGTGCGGGGGCTCGTCGGGATGTCTCCCTATGCGGCCGCGAAGCACGCGATCAACGGCCTGATGAAGACGGTCGCACTCGAGTACGGAAGTCGCGGTGTCCGGGCGTTGGCTGTCGGGCCGGCCTACGTCGCCACCGGTCTCGAGCGCAACCTGCCCGCGGACGTGCAGGCGAGCCTGCCCGGCCTGCACGCACTCAACCGCATCGGCCAACCGGAGGAGATCGGGGCGGCCGTCGCCTGGCTCGCCAGTCCGGCGGCAAGCCTCATCACAGGGTCGTACATCCCCGTCGACGGCGGCTACCTGGCGCGCTGATCGGCTGAGCGCCGCCAGAGAGCGCACGGCGGGTCGCCGCGAACCCGGCATCGCGCGTCGGCATCGATGATCGCCGCTGACGCGCGGGATGGCCCGGCGCCCGCGTGCCTCCCGCTCAGCCCCCGCCCGCCTGCAGGAGGTGCGCGTTGCGCTGCCGGATGAGTCGGCGCAGGTACGGCACGAGCACGAGGCGCTCGGCGACCGCGCCGAAGACGGGGGAGGTGACCTCGATCACGTCGGTCATCACCGTCCCCGCGCCGTCGTGCTCGAAGAGGTGTTCGTGCCGGAACCGCCGGAACGGCCCGCTGACCTGTTCGTCGACGAATCGGTGCGGTCGATCCAGCGAGCTGATCCGGGAGGTCATCGTGATCCATACGCCGAAGTGGCGTGCGCGCCATGTCACGGTCTCGTCGAGCCCGATGCGTCCGGAGGTGGTTCCGGCGATGGCGCGCTCACCGGCGTCCGCCATCGACGCGAGGTGCAGGTCGATGCTGAGGGAGAGGTCGAAGCGGTCGTCGACGGGCACATCGGTGCGAGTGACGATGGTGAATCCGGATGCCACGTCCCGCCGCCCGCTCAGCCCGCCAGGGCGGCGTCGATGAGGGTCGCCGCCGCGGCGCGGGCCTGCGCCGCGGCATCCGTTGTTCCGGCGATGGCGGCTGTGGTCTGGGCGCCCTCGGCGAGGATCGCGAGCTGCGGGGCGAGGGTCGCGGGCGCACCGGCGTCGGCGACGAGCTCGGCGACGTACCGCTGGAAGTCGATCTTGTGCTCGCGCACGGTCCGGGCGACGGCCGGGTTGGCAGCTCCGAGCTCGGCGAACGCGTTGATGAACCCGCACCCGCGGAAGTCGGCCTCGTCGAACCAGCCGGCGAGGTAGTCGTAGACCGCGAGCAGCCGCTCGCGCGGGTCGCTGATCGCGTCGACCGCGCCGGTGACGCCGTCCGTCCACATGCCGTGGCGCTTGTCGAGCACGGCGAGGATCAGGTCGTCCTTCGACGCGAACTCCTTGTAGAGGGCCCGCAGCGAGACACCGGCGGCGTCGCGCACGGCGTCCATGCCGACCTGGCCGATGCCGCGCGTGTAGAAGAGGCCGTCCGCGGCGTCGACGATGTGCCCCCGAACCTCATCGCTCATGAGGGCAGTCTACTTGACAGTGAGAACGAGCGTTCTCTACAGTGGGGATCACGCGATGAGAACGAGCGTTCTCACTCTCTCGACCCCGAGACGCGCCCCACGAAGGAGACATCGGATTATGGCTGGAAACCCCCACAAGCTCGCCCTCGAGCCCGCCGCGCAGGCGTTCGTCGACGCCACCAGCGAGCCCCCGTTCCTCTACCAGCTCGCCCCCGCCGACGGTCGCGCCGCCGTGGACGGCGTGCAGGACGAGCCCATCGAAGAGCCCGAGATCGACGAGGAGTGGGTCGAGATCGCCGGCGGACCCTCGGGTTCGGTGAAGGTTCGCATCGTGCGCCCCGCCGGCGCCACCGGTGTGCTGCCGGTCGTGCTCTACACGCACGGCGCGGGCTGGGTCTTCGGCGACGCGCACACCCACGACCGTCTCGTGCGCGACCTCGCCGTCGGTGCCCGTGCGGCCGTCGTGTTCCCCGAGTACGACCGTTCGCCCGAGGTGCGCTACCCGCACGCCATCGAGCAGGTCTGGGCGACCGCGCAGTGGATCGTCTCCGACGGGGCATCCCATGACCTGGATGCCGCCAAGCTCGCCGTCGCCGGCGACTCGGTCGGCGGCAACATGACCGCCGCGCTCACCCTCCTCGCCAAGCAGCGCGGCGGCGTCTCGCCGGTCGCGCAGGTGCTCTTCTACCCTGTCACCGACGCCGCGTTCGACACGCCGTCGTACGAGACGTTCGCCGAGGGATACTTCCTCGCCCGCGACGGCATGCGCTGGTTCTGGGACCAGTACACGACGAGCGAGAGCGACCGCGCCCAGATCACCGCGTCGCCGCTGCGCGCCGAGCTGTCCGACCTCGCCGGCCTTCCGCAGGCGCTCGTCATCACGGCAGAGGCCGATGTGCTGCGCGACGAGGGCGAGGCCTACGCGGCGAAGCTCCGCCAGGCGGGCGTTCCCACGACCGCCGTGCGCTACCAGGGCATCGTGCACGACTTCGTCATGGTGAACTCCCTGCACGCCACGCAGGCCGCGACAGCCGCGGTCGCTCAGGCGGTCTGGTTCCTGCGTCAGGCGTTCTCGGCGTAACGCGGGGGAGGTTCCGACGGATCGCAGTAGAGTCGGCGGTGACCAACGGAGGTTTCCGGGCGGGGGGATCGAAGGGGGACGCATGGACACGGTCGTGCTCATCGCCGTTCTCTTCGTCGTCAGCGCCGTGGTCTTCGCGATCGTCGGAACCTCCTCGACCCGCGCCGCGGGAGCCGCAGCGGATGCGCAGCGGCTCATCCGGGCGGCCGGCGCAGCCGGCGTCGCCGCCGTCGCGTCGACGCTGCTCTATCTGCTCTACGCGGCCACTCCGGCTCTCACGACACTGATCCTCGGTGACGTGGCCATGGTCACCGCTCCGGCGCTGATCTGGTTCGCGCTGCCGGCACCGAGAGCGGTGCGCACTGCGCGTGCCGCCGTCTCGGTGGCGTTGCTTCTCACGGTGTGGATGACGTCGGCCACGGCGCCGGTCGCCACCTCGGTGCTGGTCAAGACGATTGCGCTCGTCGTGATCACGGCCGGGGTGGCGATCGCCGTGCGGCGACGCGAGATGCGCGGCCGGCCCGGCGCGACGACGCTGTTCGCCACATTCGCGGGGTACGCCCTGTACTCGCTCGTGCGTGTGGTGCTCGGGATCGTCGCCGTCACCGGCGCGGCCCCGATCTCGAGCGACCTGTCGACGAACCTCACCAGCCTCGCGGGTGTGGCCGCGGTCATCGGAACGGGCATCGGATGCGTGCGCTTCGCGCGCACGAACCCCTCCTCGCGGGTCGCGCGGCCGGCGGCGCGGCTCGCCGGTGACGCAACGGCGACCGCGTGGACCGTGCGCGTCGCCGCTCCCGGGTCGCCCGATGAGCCTCCCCTCGGAGGAGCCGAACTGCTCGGAGCCGTGAGGGACCTGGATGCCGCAGCCACCCCGCACCGGAGCGGCCACGTCGTATTCCGCTCGACGCTTCCGCCCGACGCCGTGCGCGACATCCTCGTTCAGCGACTGGCACTCGCCGCGCACATCCCGCGCAGCGACGTGGCGAGCAGACTCACGATCGAGGCCGGGCCGGAGCCCGGCGCTGCGGGGGGTTCCGCCCCGGAGTGAGGCGCGACATCCTCAGTCTCATCTGGGAACCGCGCCGCTACCGTTCGCCGAGGACGCGCACGGGGCGCGACGGAAGGGACCTGTCATGAGCGCAGGATCGACGCGTACGGCACCGTTCGGACTCGACCTCCCGATGGGGCGTGCTCAGCCGTCGGCGGTGCGCACGGTGATCGCGATCGTCGTCGCCGTGGTCGGCTCGATCGCCGCATGCGCCGTGCTCGCCGCGCTCGGGCCGATCGTGTTCCCGCGCACCGCCGGCTATGAGCACTACGCCTTCGCGGACTACGCCAAGCTCACGACGATCGGCGTGATCGGGGCCGGCATCGGCTGGCCGATCGTGACCCTCTTCTCGACCCGCGCCGCGCGGCTCTATCTCTGGCTCGCGATCATCGTGACCGTCGTCTCCTTCGCCCCCGATCTCTGGATCTGGTGGAAGGGTCAGGACGGCCAGGCGGTGTTCGTGCTGATCGTCATGCACGTGGCCGTCGCGGCGGTCACCTACCCGGCGATGGTGCTCATCGCGCCGCAGCGCCGCCGCGCCTGACGACGCGAGGTCATCCGCAGGCGCGCGATAATCGCCGCATGTACGGGGAACGGTATGAACGCTGGCGGCGACTGACGGAGTGGCCGCTCACGGCGGGCGGGAGCCTCTTCCTGCTGCTGTACGCCATCAATGTGCTCGCCCGCCCGACGGGCGGAGTCGCGATCGGTGTCACCGCGTTGCTGGTGGCGACGTGGCTGTTCTTCTTCGTCGACTACGTCGTGCGACTGGTGCTCGCCGAGCAGCGACGCCGGTGGTTCGTGCGACATCTGCTCGATCTCGCGGTCGTCGTGCTGCCGATGTTCGGCACGCTGGAGGTCATCCGGTACCTCATGGTGTTCGCGCTGATCCAACGAGGCACGGGGTCGATCCTGCGGGGGCGCGTGATCGTGTACGCGGCGGGCACCACGGCGCTGACGGTGTTCGTGAGCGCGCTCGCCGTGTACGACGTCGAACGCGGAAGCCACGGGCCGATCGTCACGTTCGGCGACGCGATCTGGTGGGCGTGCACGACGATCACGTCGGTCGGCTACGGCGACTACTACCCGGTGACGACCACCGGTCGCATCGTGGCGATCGCGCTGATGGTGGGCGGCATCGCGCTCATCGGCGTCGTGACCGCGACCATCGCCTCGTGGATCATCGAACGCGTGGCGGCGTCCTCTCTCGCACCTCCCGTGCCGGCAGAGCTCGTCGCGCAGCTGCGGGACGAGATCGCGGCGCTCCGCGCCGAGCGACAGGCGGATGCCTCGGCCGCGCCGCCGTCCGCCGGCGTCACGCGGGTCGTCGACCCGCCGGCATGAGCGGTCAGTTCACGCAGGGGAGCACGCCGGATTCCATGGGCTGCTGCGAGTTCGTGTAGGTCTGCGAGGTCGGCGCCGGAGTGGGCGCGGCGGATGCGGTCGAGCTCGACGTCGCCGTGGGCGCGGGGGTCGCTGTGGCGGTGGGCGGGTTGATGAGGTTCTGCACGATGGCGGCGATCTTCGTCTGGTCGACGATGTTGACGCTCTGACCGTCGATGGTGCCGAACTTCTCGATCGGGAGGGTCTGGAACGTGATGTCGCCTCCGGCCAGCCGCTGCGCGTCGCTCGCGAGACTCAGCAGGTCGAACCCGGAATCGAGTGCGACGTACTGCTTCGCGGTGTCGATGAGCGTCTGCAACGTGCCGAGGTTCGTGAAGGTCTGCGTCTGCTTGAGCTTCAGCGCGAGCGAGACCATGAACGCCTGCTGGCGACGTGTGCGGTCGAGGTCGGTGAGGAAGACGTTCTTGTACTGCGTATCGCGGCGCTGGCGCACGAAGGCCATCGCCTGCGAGGCATCCAGCTGCTGCACGCCAGCGGGGAAGTTCGCGCCCGAGTAGTAGTCGGCGGTCGCGTGGTTGAGGCAGACGGTGATCGGCTGAACGGCCTGGGCGACGCGATAGAACGCCGCCATCGTCACCTCGACGAAGTGGTCGATGCGCACCCCGCCGAGGAACTGCGAGACGGTCTGGATCTCTGCTTCGCGGGCGTCGTCGCGCGCCTGCTGGTAGGCGGTCGCCTTCGGCGTGCCCTTCGCGAGCAACGCGTTGTACGAGGCATCCAGTGTGCGGCCGTAGTCCTCCTTGATCTTGCCGTGCGTGACGCCGGCGGGCTTGTTCGCGTAGGCCACGTAGTCGTCGCGGGGGATCGATACACCGACCGCGGGGCCGCCTCCGGCGGGGATGTGGATGTACATCAGCACGTTGGTGTTGTAGCCGCCGACGCTCTCGTCCTCCGCGTGGATGGCGTTGTAGATGTCCTGCGGGTAGGGGTTGCCATCCTCATCGACGCGGCTGTCGAGGCCCATCACGAGGATGTTGACCTCGCCGGTGTTCTGCGCGACGCCGCCGTCGGGCATCGAGATGTCCGATCGGTGGATGCCGTTCAGGTCGGCGAGGGTCATCACGATGCCGACCGCGGCGACGATCACGGCGATCGTGACGACGGCGAGGGCGCTGAAGATGATCCGGCGGCGGATGATCACTCGACGGGAGACGGGCTTCGAACGGCGTGACACCGCCTCATCGTGACGGCGTGCGCTTATCTACCGCATGTGAATGTGCTGTCGGGAACCTGGATGCCGCGGCGCGAACGCCGAACGCCGGGTCGCACCTCGTGCGGCCCGGCGTTCGTGGGGTGGAGTCAGTGTGCGGCGTCGTACGCGTCGAGAACCTGAGCGGGAACGCGCCCGCGCTCGGAGACGGTGAAGCCGTTCGCTGCGGCCCACGCGCGGATCGCGGTGTAGTCGCGCTGCGCTCCCGCCGACTTCCGCTTGCGGGCGCCCGCGGATGCCGACGACGTCGATGTCGACCGGCCGGCGCTCACGTACGGGGCGAGGATGTCGCGGAATGCCGCGGCGTTCGCGTCGGAGAGGTCGAGTTCGTATGCGCGACCGTCGAGAGAGAAATTCACGGTCTCTCCCTCGCCGACTTCAAGGACGGTTCCGTCGATATCGTCGACGAGTTGATGCACAATTCTGCGAGCCATGGTCATAACAGTACGTTCTTTGCTCGTGTTATTCGGCGACGCGCCCGAAATGTCAGAAAATCCATCGATCTCGACACGACCGCCCGCGTGATCACCGTCGACGGTGCGGCGCTGCCGTCCGTAGCCCCCGGAATACCGCGAGTTTCGGCGGCTGAGTGAATGCGCCGGCCGTGATGTTCCCCCATTCGACGACGCGGATATTCCGGAGGAATGGCGGATGCCGCACGCGCACGTCGCTTGACGGAAGGACCGAAATGCATGTGCCGTGCCGAATGCGTGAATTCGACTCTTGTCGCGGAAGCGCCACAGAATCGCGCGCGGGGTGAAAAGAGTCCACGGCGGTCTGTGCGCTGTCGCCGACGTCGACGTAGATGGCGACGACGTCGAAGAAGAGCCCGGGCGGCGGCCGGCCTACACGGACGCGCCGGCCCGGGAGCGTTCGAGATCGATGAGCTGCTGCTTGATCTCGGGATGTCCGCCGTAATCGCCGATCGAGCCGTCGGCGCGCACGACGCGGTGCACGGGTACGACGATCGAGAACGGACTGAGCCGGCACGCGGTTCCCACCGCGCGGTGAGCGCGCGGGCGACCGGCCATCACGGCGACCTCGCCGTAACTCGCCGTCTCGCCGTAGGGGATGTCACCGACGGCCTGCAGGGCCTCGCGGGTGAAGCCGTCGGTGAGGCGCCAGTCGAGCGCGAGCCGACACGGGTCGCTTCCGCCGTCGAAGTATCCGTCGAGCCATGCGGTGAGCTCGGCGGCGGGTCGCTCGTCGTGCACCGGTTCGGCGTGAAGCGCGAGCGAGATCTCGGCGATCGCGACATCGAGCGGTCGGTGCAGCACCTCAAGGGCGACGAGCCCTTCAGACGTGTGCACCATGAGCACTTCGCCGACGGGTGTCGGGTGGGTCGAGAAGGTCGGGTCGGTCATGGCTCCATCATGACGAGCGGCGACAGGGGAGTGGCATCCGACCGCTCGGTCTGAGGGAGCTGCCGCTCGTCGGCGCGCGGGGGAGGAGGCGCCGTGCGGCGTGTCGCCAATCCCGCGAAACCCGCCGGGAATGCCGGGAACCGCGGATTTGCGCCCGTATGGTGACCGTGTGTGGCGAGGCGACAGAACGGCGACGGCGAGCGAGAGCATCGCGGCGCGCGGTGAGGAACAGCCGGAGGCGGTGGCCGCGGCATCCGATGTGTTCTCCCTCGACGAGGCTCGTGCGCGGTTGCGCGCGCAGGCGACGCTCGTGGGCGGGCGGTCGACCCTGCTGCACTACGACGACACCGCCGAGAGCGGTATCGACATCACCAAGGCCCACCCCGGGAGCCTCCCGCAGTTCCTGACCGGTCGGGCGACGCTCCTGTCGAATCTGTTCCGCGACGAGGTCGCAGGCCGCACGGCGCGCATCGCCGGCGCGCGGGTCACCACCAAGCACGTCGAACTGCGCACCGCGCGCGGCCTCGACAGCGTCTTCCTCGCCGTCGGCATGGCGTCGTGGCGCATCGGTGGGCTGGTCTGCATCGCACCCGTCCTGCTGCGCCCGGTCGCGATCCGCCGCAACCAGGCCGACTTCGAGCTGAAGCTCCACGGATCGTTCGTGGTCAACCCCGAGCTGGTCGCCGCCCTCGGCACCCACTTCGGCATCCGGCTCGACGGTGCCGCGCTGGCCGCCCTCGCCATCGAGGACGGCGTCTTCAAGCCGCAGCCGGTCATCGACCACCTGCGGGCGCTCACCGCGCACATCCCGTCGTACACGGTGAAGCCGCGCCTGGTGGTCTCCAACTTCGCCGACGTCGGCTCGGCGCTGGCCCGCGACATCCCCGAGACAGGTCATCTCGCCCTCGACGCCCTGCTCGGCGAGCCCGTCTCGCGTGACCGTCTGCGCGTTCCGCGGGAGCTTCCCGCGCAGGTCGGCCCCGACGAGCGCGCGCCGTCCGCCGACCTACTGCTGCTCGACGCCGACGCGGAGCAGGAGCGCGTGCTCGCCCGCATCGGCGCGGGGCACTCGCTCGCGGTGCACACCCTGCCGGGCACCGGCGGCACCCAGACCGTCATCAACGCCCTCGGCGTGCTCGTGCGCCAGGGCAAGCGGGTGCTGGTCGTGAGCGCCCGCCGTTCGACGCTCGACGGCATCCGCCATCGCCTCGCCGGCATCGGTCTCGACGCACTCGCCATCTCTCCGCGCCACGTGCGGCGCGACCTCATCCGCGCGATCGGACGCAACGAGAAGTCGACCGCGCCGCAGGTGGCCGACATCGACGACGCGCTGCTGCGACTGCGCACCGTGCTGCGCGACTACCGCGGCGCCCTCACCGTCGACCATCCGTCGCTGGGGGTCACCGCCCTCGACATCGTGCGGGAGCTCACCCGCCTCGCGCAGCTCTCGCCTGCCCCGTCGACGTCGGCCCGCTTCGATGTGGCCACCCTCGAGCGCCTCCGTGACAAGCGCCAGGCGGCGGCCGAGAAGCTGCGCGCCGTCGCACGTCTCGGCGAGTTCCGCTTCGGCCCCGACGACTCACCGTGGTACGGCGTGACGTTCTCGACCACGGATGCCGCGCGCGACGCGCACGCCCTGGCGGGCAAGCTCAGCCGTCAGGCCGTGCCGAGCCTGCTCGAGCGCGGCTACGAACTCATCGCGCAGACGCGGATGCGTCCCTTCCGCACGATCGACGAGCTGGGCGAGTTCCTGCGGCTGCTGCAGGGCATCCGCCAGTCGCTCGAGCGCTTCACGCCGACCGTGTTCGACCGGCCGCTCGTCGAGCTCATCGCCGCCCACTCGCCCCGTCGCGACGTCGGGATGTCGAGCGCGAACCGTCGCCGCCTGAAGAAGCTGTCGCGCGAGTACGTGCGACCGGGCGCGCACGTCACCGACATGTACGAGGCGCTGCTGCGCATCCAGCAGCAGCGCACCGAGTGGGCGCGGCTCACCGAGGCGGGTGTCATCCCCGAGGTCCCGGTAGGGCTCGCCGACGTGCACGTCGCGTGGCAGCACGTCGACGCCGAGCTCGGCGACCTCGACCGCATCCTGCAGCGTGACGAGGCCCACCGCCTCGCCGCCCTTCCGCTGCCTCAGCTGCTGCGCACCCTGGCGGGGCTCGCGGCCGAGTCGGCGTACTTCGACAACCTGGTCGAGCGAGCCGGCATCCGCACCGATCTCGCGCGCGGCGGACTCGAGCCGCTGATGACCGACCTCTCGGTGCGTCACGTTCCCGAGGGCCAGGTGGGCGCCGAGCTCGAGTTCGCCTGGTGGCAGTCGGCGCTCGAGCACCTGCTGCGCACCGACCGGGCGCTGCTCGGCGCGAACACGTCGGTCGTCGATCGTCTCGAGCGCGACTTCCGGTTGGTCGACGAGGCGCACGCCGCGGCATCCGGCCCGCTCCTGGCGGCGCAGCTGGCGACTCAGTGGCGCATCTCGCTCGTCGACGAGCACGACGAGGCGGTCGCGCTCAAGCAGGCGCTGCGCGACGGCGTGAACAGCGCGGGCGCGCTGGCCCGCACCGCCCCGAGCCTGATGCGCACGCTCGCACCGGTGTGGCTGGCGACCCCGTACGACGTGCCGCTGCTGCGCGACGTTCCCGACGTCGACGTCGTGATCGTGGCGGATGCGGCGGCCCTCTGCCTCGCCGAGGCGGCCCCCGCCATCCGCCGCGGCCGTCAGCTGGTGCTGGTGGGCGACCCCGTCACGCAGAAGCCCACGCCGTTCACGGTCGGGTCGGCGGCCGCGGTCGAGGCGGATGAGTTCGACGAGCCCTTCGACGAGACGTCGCTGTTCGACCGGGCCGAGGGACTCGTCGACGTCGAGACGCTCACCCGCAGCTACCGCGCTGGCGGCGAGGACCTCGCGAGCCTCGTCAACGACGCGTTCTACGGCGGCGAGATCTCGTCGCTGCCGTGGGCCGGCTCCTATCTCGGACGCGGCAGCCTCAGCGTGGACTACGTCGAGGGCGGCGTCGGCACACCCGATCCCATCTCGGGTGCCGTCGAGAGTCCCGAGGTCGAGGTCGCCCGCGTCGTGACCCTCGTCACCGAGCATGCGATCAACCGCGGCACCGAGTCGCTCATGGTCATCACGGCCTCCAAGCGCCACGCCGAGCGGGTGCGCGCGGCGGTCGAGGCCGCGTTCGCCGGTCGCTCGGATGTCGCCGACTTCCTCTCCCGCGACACCGCCGAGCCGTTCGCGGTGCTCACCCTCGAGGAGTCCGTCGCCGAGAGCCGCGACCGCGTGGTCTTCTCGCTCGGCTTCGGACTCACCCGCCACGGCCGTGTGCTCAGCGACTTCGGCGACCTGTCGACCCCCGACGGCGAACGCCTCCTGACGGTCGGGATGACCCGTGCCCGCCGCTCGATGGTGATCGTCTCGTGCATCCGGCCCACCGCCTTCGACGAAGGGCGGCTCGCGCACGGTGCGGCGACGCTCATGTCGATCCTCGGCGGTATCGCCGACCGCACCCGTCACGCCGTGTTGGAGGATCTCGCCGACCCGCTGACGAAGGTGCTCGCTCGCGAGCTGCGCGCCCGCGGCCTCGCGGTCGACGTGCACTACCGCGGGCTGCTCACCCTCGTCGCCCACCACGAGGGCAAGGCCGTGGTCGTCGAGAGCGACCCCGAGACCCAGGGGGACTCGCTGCGCGAGTCGCTGCGGCTGCGCCCGCAGATCCTGCGTCGCCTGGGTTGGCACTACGCCCGTGTGCATGCGTTCGACCTCTACAGCGACCCCGCGGGTGTCGCCACCCGTATCGCGGCGATGCTCGGCATCGCGCCGGGCACCGGCGAAGCACCCGTCATCGAAGAGGCACGCACCGCGCCGCTCGACGACCTCGGGTGAGCCGGTGAGCGGGGCGGACGACGAGCGCCAGCGCGTCGTGCGGGTGCGCGGTGCGCGGCGCGCGCGGCTGACGGCGGCGCCGGGCACGAGCGGCGAGCCCGCGGCATCCGCGAACGACGACGCCGCACCCGCCCGGTCGGACGACGGTCCGAACGACGAGCGGATGCGGCGTGAGGTGCCGCCGCACTACTGAGGCGACGGTCGGGTGCTCAGGCCTTCGACTGCTGCTTCTCGAGCAAGTCGCGGATCTGCACCAGCAGCTCGGTCTCGGTGGGCAGCGGCGCCTCTTCGGCCTCGGGCTCCGCACCGATCTTGCGGCGTGCGTCGGCGCGCTCCTTGAACGAGTTCATCGGGAAGACGAAGACGAAGTAGACGACGACCGCCACGGCCAGGAAGTTGATGATCGCGCCGATCACCGCGCCGAAGGCGAAGGTGACCTCGCCGCCGCCGAGGGTCGGCACGGGAACCGCGAGCGCGTCGTTCAGGCTGTCGGCCTTGAAGAGGAGCCCGATCAGGGGGTTGATGACCGAGGCGACGATCACATTGACGATGGCGGTGAACGCAGTACCGATGACGACCGCGACGGCCAGTTCGATGACGTTGCCGCGAAGGATGAAATCTCTGAAGCCCTTGATCACGCGTGATCTCCTCACTTGCCCCGGGGGAGGCGACTAAGAGGCCGCGGGAGCGGCCGAAGACGACGTCTTCGAGTCCGATGATGGCGAAGCGCTGGTCGACCCGCCACTCTCCGCGCCGCTCGCGCTCGATCCCGAGCGCGAATCGGTGCGGTAGAAGCCGCTGCCCTTGAAAGCGACGCCGATCGACCGGTAGTCCTTGCGCAGCAGCCCGCCGCACTCGGGGCACTCGGTGAGAGAGGCGTCGGAGAACGACTGCACGGCGTCGAAGCGGTGACCGCACTGCGTGCAGGCATAGGCGTAGGTGGGCATGGAGTGAGGCCTTCCTCAGCGGCGCGCGGCCGCGAACGTGATGGTGCGGGTGGGGGTGACGACGCCGTCGACGGGTTCGTCGTGCCGGTCGCGCGGCACCTCGTCGAGGATCTCGCTGTCGAAGACGACCGCGTACACCGGCGGGCACTTCTCCATCGAGCCGATCGTCTTGTCGAAGTAGCCACGACCCCAGCCGAGTCGCATCCCGGTGCCGTCGACGGCGGCGGCCGGCACGATCATGAGGTCGACGTCGTTGACCGCGATCGGGCCGAGCAGCTCGCCGGTCGGCTCCGGCAGCCCGAACAGACCCTCGGCGACGTTCTCGTCGTCGGTGGCGACCGCCCAGTCGAGCAGTCCGTCGACGCGGGTCACGGGAAGCAGCACCCGGATGCCGCGCCGTACCGCCGCGGTCAGGAAGTCGCGGGTTCCCGGCTCGGTCGGGGTGGAGATGAAGCACGACACGCTGTGGGCGTCGACCGATGCGACGAGGGCGTCGAGCTGGTCTGAGATCCCCTGGGCCGCGGCATCCCGAGCCGCTTGCGGCAGCTGGGCGCGGCGCTCGCGCAGCTCCGCGCGCAGGGCCCTTTTCTGCGTATCGACGGGGTCGGTCATGGTCACGATTGTAGGCAGGGTGGCCGATAGGATCGGCCCATGTCTGCGCACAAGCCGTTCAAGGCTGTCATCCCCGCTGCGGGTCTGGGCACTCGCTTCCTTCCGGCGACGAAGGCCATGCCGAAGGAGATGCTGCCGGTGGTCGACAAGCCGGCCATCCAGTACGTGGTCGAGGAAGCGGCCGGTGCGGGCATCGACGACGTGCTCATCATCATGGGGCGCAACAAGACGAACATCGAGAACCACTTCGACTCGGTGCCCGAGCTCGAGCAGAAGCTGCGCGAGAAGGGCGACCTCGACAAGCTCGCGAAGGTGGAGCACTCCAGCGACCTCGCGAACATCCACCTCGTGCGCCAGGGCGAGCCGAAGGGCCTCGGCCACGCGGTGCTGTGCGCCAAGGCGCACGTCGACGACCACCCGTTCGCGGTGCTGCTGGGCGACGACCTCATCGACGAGCGCGACCCGCTGCTCACCACGATGCTGAGCGAGTACGACAAGCGCGGCGCGACGGTGATCGCGCTCATGGAGGTCGACCCCGACAGCATCCACCTCTACGGCGCGGCCTCGGTCGAGCCGACGGAGGACGCCGGAGTCGTGAAGGTCACCGGCCTCGTCGAGAAGCCGAAGAAGGAGGATGCCCCCTCCAACCTGGCGGTCATCGGGCGCTACGTGCTGAGCCCCGACGTGTTCGAGATCCTCGAGCGCACGGCGCCCGGCAAGGGCAATGAGATCCAGCTCACCGACGCGCTCGAAGAGCTCGCCGCCAACCCGGCGCAGGGCGTCTACGGCGTCATCTTCCGGGGACGCCGCTACGACACCGGCGACCGGCTCGACTACATCAAGGCGATCGTGCAGCTCGCGAGCGACCGCGACGACCTGGGCCCGTCGCTGCGCTCCTGGGTCAAGGACTTCGCCGCGACCCTGTGACGGCCGCGCACGAGACGATCGGGTCGCCGGCGTGGACCTGAACATTCCGCGGGAGCACGGAGCCATCGGGCTCCGGCTGGTTCGCCAGCGCGATGCGCGCGCCCTGCAGGACCTCCTGCTCGGCAATCGGTCGTGGCTGCGCCCGTGGGAGGCGACGAGCCCCGACGGCATCGTGTCGCTCGACATGCGGGTCGGCGTGCGCCGGCTGCTGCAACAGTACCGCGACGGCCAGGGCGTGCCGTTCGTGATGGAGTACGACGGCGAGGTCGTCGGCCAGTTGAACGTGTGGGGCGTCGCGCGGGGATCGTTGGCCTCGGCGACGATCGGCTACTGGATCGGCGAGCAGTTCGCCGGGCACGACATCACCCCGACCGCGGTCGCGATGGCCACCGACATCTGCTTCACCGAGCTGCGACTGCACCGCATGGAGATCTGCATCAGGCCCGAGAACCACGCGAGCCTTCGGGTGGTCGAGAAGCTCGGGTTCCGCTACGAGGGGCTGCGCCGCCGCTACATCCACATCAACGGCGACTGGCGCGACCACTACGCGTTCGCGCTCGTCCGTGAGGACGTCCCCGAGGGAGTGCTCGCCCGGTGGGCGGCGGGTCGTGCCCCGCAGGATGCCGCCGACATCCCTCCGCAGGACCGACTCGAGCCCTGACTGCTCCGGCTCGACACGCGCGCGCGTGACGGGGGAGCGGCAGCACTCTCCCTTACCGTGGTGCCATGGACGGGCAGTGGCTGGGTGGCGGAGTGATCGTGCTCGTCGCGGCTGCCCTGTGGCTGCTGTACTTCGTGCCCTCCTGGCACTCCACGCACCGATACAACGCCGCCGAGCGCAATGCCGTGCGCTTGGGTCAGGCGCTGCGCATCCTGGCGGAGACGAGCGACACCCCTGACGAGGTGCGCATCGAGCTCGGCGCTCGCGCGAGCCACGCGCAGCAGCGCCTCGCCCGCAAGACGATCGCCGAGCAGCACGAGCTCGAGGCGGTGCGCGCCCAGCGCGAGCTGGACGAGACGCGCGCCCTCGTGAAGGCCGAGCGCGAGGACGCCGCCGAGCGCGCCCGCGCCGACCGACTCGCCGCCCGCATGCGGCCGGCCGCGCGACGCCGTCGTGCGCGCGTGGTCGCCTCCACGTTCGTGCTCGCCGCGCTCGCGCTCGCCGGCGTCGGCGTCTGGCAGTTGCTGACCGCGGGCACGCAGATCTACCTCTGGGCGGCGGCAGGTGTCTTCGCCGTGTCTCTGCTCGTGCTGCAGCGCATCGCGATGCTCGCGACCCGGTCGCGCCGCGTCGAGGCCGCACCCGTCGTGTCGGCACCCGTCGTGAGCGAGAGGGTGCCGGTGCCGGTGACGGATGCCGCGGCATCCGCGACCTGGGAGCCCCGCACCCTGCCCAAACCCCTCACCGCCTCGGCCGGATCGCAGGCTGCGGCCATCGTCGCCGCCGAGGAGGCGCGCGCGGCCCTGCGCCGCGCCGCGGTGGACGAGGCGAAGCGTCAGCGCGCGGCACAGGCCGCTCCGCCCTCGATCGACGTGGCGCGCGTCGCTCGCGTGGAGGCCCCCGCGCCGTCGCAGTACGCCGGCATGGGCTACGTCGACGACGCCGAGATCGAGGCGCATGTGCGCTCGCTGCTCGACGCCCGCCGCGCCGGCTGACACGACACGCGCGACGCGCCCACGGGGCCGCCTCGATGCGAGGCGCGGCCGGGCCGCGTGGTAATGTATCGGAGGTTCACGGGCCTGTGGCGCAGTTGGTAGCGCGCTTCGTTCGCAATGAAGAGGTCAGGGGTTCGAATCCCCTCAGGTCCACCACATCGTTCTCTTCAGAACAAGTGACCTTGTAAGAGCCACTTTCGAACGGCGCTTCTCCCTCCGGAGAGGCGCCGTTCGGCATTTCGGACGGTGATAAGCGCGGCAAACGCCTGGAGTGTCCGGAAAGCCGGTTCAGTATCCAGCATTTCGGTCCGACAACTGTCTCGAGCGTGAGACTGTCCCCCGAAAGGGCGACATCGTTCAGCGTGCGTCGCGCATACGATCACGGTGGGGGAGATGTCATGCGCGAAGGCCACGGGAGTCATACCTCCGCGGGTACGGTACTGGCCGACGAGATCGCGACCGAGTATGTCCGTGAGCTCCGACTCCGCGGACTTCTGCCCGACGACGCGGGTCACGCGGACGAAGAGCAAGCATGGTTCCGGGCGTGGGCGACCGCGAGCAGGCTGTTTCTGCAGCATGGTGTGTCGCCAGTAGCGAAAGCGAATCCGGCCGCGGCCATCTTGAGCGCACGGTCGTTCGTTCATCTCATCGATGGGGCCGAGATCTTGTATCGGCTGCTCATGCTCCACGGGGCGAACCTCCCTGGTGAAGTACGTGAGACCTTTCGGCGCCGAGCGGCGGACGCCGTCTGGACCGAGCTGCGCGTGGCGGTTCAGCTCATGGAACAAGTCAACGTCGGACACAGCAGCACGCGCGAAGTCATCGACCATCACATCGCACGCTCACTTCTCACGGAGCGTGAAGTTGCCGTGTTCGACCTCATGACGTCGCATGCGAGCGTGAAGGAGATCTCCGCGCAGCTGCGCATCTCGCCCCACACGGCGAAGCATCACATCACGAACATCAGTCGGAAGTTGTCGGCGACTGGTCGCCGCGCGGTCTTGGAGCGCGCGCGTGAGGTCGGCCTGCTCGTCGTGATGCCCGCCGCAATGATCGGTTCGATCATGTCTGACGTGATTTCCAGCTCGGTCCCGGGCCTGTGATCAGTCTCCGTCCCGCGAAAGATAGGACCTTGGTCCTATTTACGTGACGTCACTGAGGTTTCTACGTTCTCCCTAGGGATCATCATTGGGGGACGTGATGCAGAAAGGGTCTGCCCCGAGTCTTGTTGACAGTCGGGGTTTGGGGTGATCAGGCCGCTTCTGCGTCCTTGTAGATCATCTCAAACTCGGCGGGGGTGAGTTTGCCGAGGCCGCGCTGCCGGCGTCGGCGGTTGTACTTCGTTTCGATCCAGGTGACCATCGCGAGGCGGAGATCGGCGCGGGTGTCCCAGCGTCTCGTGTTGAGTACGTTCTTCTGGAGGAGACTGAAGAAGCTCTCCATACTCGCGTTGTCCCCGGCGCCGTAGGATCTGCCCATGGAGCCGACGAGCCCGTTGTTGCGGAGCAGGTTCTGGGTGCGTTTCGCGCGGAACTGGCCGCCTCTGTCGGAGTGGCAGATCGTGCCGTCAGGTGAGCGCAACGCGATCGCGTTGCGCATCGCCGCGCGGGCGAGAGATGACTTCATGCGGGTGTCGATGGAGTAACCGACGATCTTGTTCGACCAGACGTCTTTGATCGCGCAGATGTAGAGCTTGCCTTCTCTGGTCGGGTGTTCCGAGATGTCCCAGAGCCAGACCTTGTTCGGCCCGTCGGCGATGAACTCGTGCCGGATGACGCCGTGCTCGTCGACGACCGCGAGGAGGTCATCATGCGGCGCAGGTCCCGTGCTGCCGGGTTTGCTGCGCTTGCGGTGGTGCGACGCGTGGATGCCCGCGATCCGGCAGAGTCGGTGCACCCGGTTCTCGCTCGCGGAGATCCCGTGCTCGCTCTCGAGCTCATCGGTGAGGAACCTGTAGCCGAGCGTGACGTCGTCGGCATGGAGGTCGTAGAGCACATCGATCAGGTGCGCGTCGTCCCAGTCCCGCTGGGAGACCGGGCCTTTGAGCCACTGGTAGTACCCCTGCCTGGACAGGCCGAGGACCCGCAACGCCACCGCGACCGGCACCCTCACGGGAGCACCGGCCGCAGCCATCTCGTGGACGAGCGGGAAGACTATTTTCCCGGCAGGTTCGCCTGCGACAGATACGCCGCGGCCCGCCGCAGCACCTCGTTCTCCTGCTCCAACAGCCGGATCCGCTTATTCGCCTCACGCAGCTGCTTGCGCTCGTCGTCGGTCAGGCCGGCACGCTTGCCGTCCTCGACGTCGGCCTGCTTCATCCAGTTGCTCAACGAGCCTTCGGAGATACCGAAGTCCTTCGCGATCTGCGCCAGCGGCGCTTGACCCTTCCGGGCCACGGCCACGACATCATCGCGGAACTCTCGGGGATAGGGCTTTGCCACAGGAACATCCTTCCAGCGAGGACGAATCCTCACAGTTCAGATGTCAACCAAACTCGGGGCAGACCCGTCGGATCCAACGCCTCGAGTGCAAATGTTGCTGCTCACTCGATCCCTGCGGGCGACACCACCGCAAGCGGGCCGGTCCGGGTGGGTTCCGCGAAAGCAGCCGGCTTGGCCGCGGCGGCATGGGATGGGGAAATCCTCGACCCCGCGCTCATCCAAGGCGACGTGGACTCCGGCGTGCTCCTCGCGTTGGCCAACCAGTACTCCTAGCAATCGGGAAGAGCTATGTCGCAGGCAGAACGACTTCGAGCCCTCCGGACTACTGCCCTCGCCGCCGCGCTGGTGGGGCTGGTTGGTGCCGGTCTTGTCGCCGTGGATTCGCCTGCTCAGGCGGCAACGGTTCAACAACCGAGCGCGCCCAGCAGTCCACAGCCCGTGAAGGGGCATCCGGCCAACCAGGTCGCGAGCACACAGACCGTTCCCGCGACAGCTGTGCCGTCGAGCGCCT
>NZ_MEGA01000030.1:0-21679 GCF_001725695.1 Microbacterium sp. SCN 71-21 | reverse complement strand
CCTGCGGGTCGGCCATGATGCCGGCCGGGTCGCCCTCCTCGACGATGTGGCCGTCGGCCATCACGACGAGGTGGTCGGAGACCTCGCGGGCGAACTGCATCTCGTGGGTGACGACGATCATCGTCATGCCCGCGTCGGCGAGCTCGCGCATCACGGCGAGCACCTCGACGCCCACCTCCGGGTCGAGGGCGCTGGTGGGCTCGTCGAACAGCATCACCCGGGGGGAGAGCGCGAGCGCGCGCACGATGGCGATGCGCTGCTGCTGACCACCCGAGCACTGTGCGGGGTGGTGGTGCGCCTTGTCCTTGAGACCGACGCGCTCGAGCAGGGTCAGCGCCCGCTCTTCGGCCTCGGCCCGGCTGCGCCCGAGGATGCGCTCCTGCGGGAAGGCGACGTTGCGCAGCACGGAGAAGTGCGGGAACAGGTTGAAGGACTGGAACACCATGCCGACCTGGCGGCGCAGCGCGAGAAGCTCCCGCTCGGGGATCCGGCGTCCCGCGGTCACGACCTGGGAGCCGACGGTGACGGTGCCGGCATCCGGGGTCTCGAGCAGGTTGATGCAGCGCAGCAGCGTGCTCTTGCCCGAGCCCGACGGGCCGATGAGGGCGGTCACGCTGCCGGGCTTGACGATGATGGAGATGTCGTCGAGGACGCGGTTCGAGCCGAAGCTCTTCGACAGATGCTCGATCACGACCCCCGCGTGAGCGATCTCGTTCGATTCGGTGATGAGGTTCTGGTTCATGTCGGCTTCTCGCTCGGGAGTGGGGCGCCGGGGTCGCCGGCGCCCCACTCGATGTCAACGCAGGGCGGTCGCGGCCTTGTCGGCCGGCACCACCAGCGAGGCGGACAGGCCATCGGCCTCGACGATCGAGGCGAGCGTGCCGTCGGTGCGGTACTGGTCGATCAGGGCGCTGAAGGCGTTGGACAACGCGGTGTTGTCCTTGTCGATCGGGAAGGCGATGATCGGCATGTTGGTCGTGATGGCGACGCGCGAGTCCGCCTGCGCGGGCTTCACCTCGAAGCCGCTGCCCTTGTAGGCCGCCGCGGCGACCGCGTAGCCGTCGAGCGCCGCCTGGATGCGGCCGGCTTCGAGGTCCTGCTTCATCTCCGCCGTGCCGGGGTAGAGCTTCAGGTTGTCGCCGAGGATCTTGGTGACGTCGTCCTGCCACGAGAAGCCCGTGCCGGTGCCGACCGCGCCGATGGTCTCCAGGCCCGACACCGTGTCGATGCCGGACTTCGAGATGATCGCCATCTGGTCGTAGTACGTCGGGGTGGTGAAGCCGACCTGCGCCGCGCGGGCGGCGGTGACGTACCAGCCGCCGGTGATGATGTCGGTGCGCTTCTGGCTCGTGATCATCGCGATGCCGTTGGCGTAGGTGATCGGCACATAGGCGACCGAGAGGCACTCGGCGGCGGCCAGCTTCTCGATGATCTGGATCTCCTCACCCGACGCGGTCGTGCCGTCGAGCTTCGTGTACGGCGGGTTCTCCGGTACGCCGACGGTCAGGGTGCCGGGAGTGAAGGTGGTGAGACCGGCGTCCTTGGGCGTGCAGTTCGCCGAGGGGGTGTTCGACGAGGCGGTGGTGGCGCATCCGGTGAGCAGGATGGCCGCGGCGACGACCGCGGCGGCCGTGCGCAGGACACGGGCGGAGGGCTGGGGGCGGTTCATGACGTGCTGTTCCTTCGGGGTCGGGTGATGCGGGGTGGGGGTGGTGGGGCTTCCAGGGGGTCAGTGGGCGGTGAGTCCGCCGTCGATGGCGTAGACCGCACCGGTCACGAACGAGGCGTCGTCCGAGAGCAGGTAGTCCACGAGGGGGGAGATCTCCTCCGGGCGCGCGCGACGGCCGAGCGGGGTCGCGTCGCTCGTGCCGCCGGCAGGTTCGTCGTCGTTCATCGCGGTGGCGACGCCGCCGGGGCAGATGACGTTGACGCGCACCTCGGGGGCGAGCTCGATCGCGGTGGCCCGAGTGAGTCCGATGAGCGCGGCCTTCGTGGTCGCGTAGGCGGCGTAGCCCGCCGAGCCGACGAGCGCGGCCGTCGACGACACGTTGACGATCGCGCCGCGGGACTCGCGCAGCAGCGGCGCGAACGCGCGCGTGCCGAGCAGGGGGCCGAGCACGTTGACCCGCTGCTGCAGATCCCAGTCGGCGACGGTGACGTCGGCGAGCGCCGCGTACCGCAGCACGCCCGCGTTGTTGACGAGACCGACGACGGATGCCGCGGCCCCCAGCTCGTCTGCGAGCTGCTGCCAGGACGTCTCGCTGGTGACATCCAGATGGCGGTACTCGGCGTCGAGGCCGTCGGCGCGCAGCTCGGCGGCGGCCGCCTCGCCGGCCTCATCGAGCACGTCGGCGAGGATGACCCGCACCCCGCGCCGCGCAAGGCGGGCCGCGTGGGCGGCGCCCTGGCCGCGCGCGGCGCCGGTGATCACGACCGTCCCGGCGGAGCTCATCGGATCACGTCTCCACCCGAGAGCACCACGGTCTCGCCGGTCATGAACGCGACCGATGCCGGGTCGACGAGGATGCGCACCCACGCGGAGATCTCCTCCGGGCGGGCGACGCGACCCAGCGGGATCGACGCGGCCGCGGCATCCATTCGTCCGGTTGCGGCGTTGCCGGGGGTGGCCACCCAGCCGGGGGCGATGCCGTTGACCCGAATGCCGGCGCCGGCGAGCTCGAGGGCGAGCGACTTGGTGAGCATCGTGACGGCCGCCTTCGAGGCCCCGTACAGCAGCTGGCCGCGGGAGACCTCGTAGGCATCGACCGAGGCGAAGTTCACGATCGCCGAGCCGTCACCGAGGTAGGGCCGAGCGGCGGCGATCACGTTGAGCACACCGAGCACGTTGATGTCGAAGATGCGACGGTAGGTCGCCTCATCGTAGGTGTCGAGGGTCGTGGGCGGGTAGATGCCGGCGATGTTCGCGATCGCGTCGATGCGGGAGCCGGGGGCGAGGGCTGCGGCGAGCGCCGCCTCGAGGGCGTCGCGGTCGCGCACATCGGCGACGAGTGGCACGAGCGCATCGGCGGGTCCGGTTGCAGGCGCGGTGATGTCGACAGCGAGCACGTGCCATCCGTCGGCGAGGAACGCCTCCACGGTGGTCAGCCCCATCCCGCTCGAGGAGCCGGTGATGAGGATGGTGCGGGGCGAGGCGGACATCGGCGGGGGACCTTTCGTCGGGGGTGTGAAGACAGTGCACCAGCAGACGAAAGACAGGGCAAGCCTGACTATCTTTTGATAGATATAGGCAGAGCCTTGAGAAGGAGATCCCATGGGACTGCCCACCGTGCGCCAGCTGGAGTACTTCGTGACCGCCGCGCGCCTCGGCACGTTCGCGGCCGCGGCCGCCGCGCATCACGTCGCACAGCCGAGCCTGTCTGAGCAGATCACCGTGCTCGAAAAGTCGCTTGACCTGGCACTCTTCACCCGAACCTCACGTCGCCTGCTGCTCACCGACGCCGGCAAACAACTGCTGCCTCTCGCCGAACGCGCGGTCGCGAACGTGACCGAGGTCGCCGACATGAGCCGCCGGGTGAAATCGGTCGACCAGGGCACCGTGTCCTTCGGCACCTTCAACAGCGCACATCTCTATCTGCTGACCGACCTCATCAGGGAGTTCCGCACCCGGTTCCCCGGCGTGCGCATCCGGGTGACCGGTCTCAATTCCGCCGAGGTCGCCGACGCCGTTCGCGACGGCCACCTCGAAGCGGGGCTCGTGCAGCTGCCGATCGACGACCGCGAGCTGACCGTCACCCCGAGCGTCTTCGTCGACCAGGCCGTGTACGTCACCGTCGACCCCGACAACGCCCGCGGGCCGATCGACATCACGACGCTCGCCCAGCGCCGCCTCATCCTCTCTGAAGCACGGTGGTCGAACGACGATCCGCTGCGCGTCTCTCTGCTCGAGCGGGCGCAGAGCGCTGGCGTGACGGTCGAGCCGATCGTCGAGGTCGAGTTCCAGACGCACGCGCTCGAGCTCGCCGCCCAGGGCGTCGGCGACTCGCTGGTGTCGTTCCACGTCGGCCGATCGATGATCGCTCGGCGCGGGATGTTCTGGGCGCCACTCGACCCGCCCGTGGTCGAGCACTACGCGTTCGTGACGCGCCGGTCGGGGGCGATCTCCCCCGCGACCCGGGAGTTCATGCGGCTCGCGCAGCGCATCCTCGCCCGCGTCGAGCAGACGGCGCCATCGGTCGACTCACCCGCCTGAGCGGTGCCCCGGCACGGTCATGCCGCCCGAGACGCGGCCGCCTCGCGCGCGGCGACGAGCGCGTCAGGCGACAGGCGCGCCCGCTGCGGCGGCCTCGTCCTCGGCGGTCGCGACAAGCTGCCCGCAGGCGCCGTCGATCTCCTTGCCGCGGGTGTCGCGCAGGGTCGTCGGCACCCCGGCGTCGTTGAGGCGGCGCACGAACTCGTCCTGCACGTCGCGCTCCGACGAGGTCCACACCGAACCGGGGGTGGGATTCAGCGGGATCGGGTTGACGTGCACCCAGCCGCGCCCGCGCTGGTTGAGCTTCTCCGCCAGCAGGTCGGCCCGCCACGCGTGGTCGTTCATGTCCTTGATGAGGGCGTACTCGATCGACACCCGCCGACCGGTCTTCTCGTAGTAGGCGTAGGCGGCGTCGAGCGCCTCGTCGACCTTCCACCGCGAGTTCACCGGGATGAGCTCGTCGCGCAAGTGGTCGTCGGGCGCGTGCAGCGACAGCGCGAACGTGACCGGGATGTTCTCGTCGGCGAGCTTGCGGATCGCGGGGACGAGACCCACCGTCGAGACGGTGATGCCGCGGGCGCTCATACCGAGACCGTGGTCCTTGTCGACCATCACCCGCACCGCCTGCATGAGGCGCGCGTAGTTGGCGAGGGGCTCCCCCATGCCCATGAACACGATGTTCGTCACGCGCTCATCGGGGTGGGCGGCCGTGCCGAAGCCGCCGTCGCGGATGAGCCGGTTCGCCCGCACGACCTGTTCGATGATCTCGGCGGCCGACATGTTGCGGGTGAGGCCCGCCTGCCCGGTCGCGCAGAACGGGCAGTTCATGCCGCATCCGGCCTGACTCGACACGCACAGGGTGATGCGGCCCGGATACCGCATCAGCACCGACTCGACGAGAGCACCGTCGTGCAGCTTCCACAGGAACTTGATCGTGTCGCCGCGGTCGGTCTCGAGGCGTCGCACCTCGGTCAGCAGGGGCGGGAGGAGTCCGGCGACGAGCTCGTCGCGGCCGGTCGCCGGCAGGTCGGTCATCGCCGCGGCATCCGAGGTGTAATGCCCGAAGTAGTGCTTCTCGAGCTGCTTCGCCCGGAACCCCGGAAGACCCAGCTCCACCGCCTTCGCGACGCGCTCGGCCGGGGTGAGGTCGGCGAGGTGCACCGGCGGCTTGCCCCGCTTGGGGCTGGCGAACTGCAGCAGGGGGCGACCGGTGGCATCCTTCTTCTGCTGCCAGCCCTCGGTGCGCGGCCGCACCTGGCGCACGCCCGACGTCGCGGCGGGCTCGTCTGCGGCTGCGGGGGTCATGGTTCCAGGGTAGGGCGTCGGGCGGATGCCGCGGCCATTACGCTGTGCGGGTGGTTCCCGCCGACAGCCTCGTGGCGTTCGTCATCGCGGCGGCCGTCATCATCGTGGTGCCGGGCCCCGGGGTGCTGTTCATCATCGGACGCTCGCTCGCGCTCGGTCGCCTCGGCGGCCTCGTGAGCGTGCTCGGCGGCGCGCTCGGCCAGGTTCCTCTCGTCTTCCTCGTCTCGTTCGGCGTGGGAACGATCGTGGCCTCGTCGCCGCCGCTGTTCCTCGCGGTGCGCATCGCGGGCTCCGCCTACCTCGTCTACCTCGGCGTGCAGGCGATCCGTCATCGGCGGCGGCAGGCGTCGACGGATGCCGCGACCCTCCCGCCCGCGTCGCGGTGGCGGCAGCTCGGCGAGGGCTTCGTCGTCGGCGTCACGAACCCCAAGACCATCGCCTTCTTCGTCGCCGTACTGCCGCAGTTCGTCGCGCCGGCGGCGGGATCGGTGCAGCTGCAGCTGCTCGAGCTCGGTCTCGTGTTCGTCGCGATGGCGGTGCTCTCGGACGCCGTCTGGGCGCTGGTGGCCGCCGGAGCGCGCGCCTGGTTCGGACGCTCGCCCCGCCGCATCCAGACGTTGACGGCGACCGGCGGCGCCATCATCATCGTGCTCGGCGTCGCCCTGCTGTTCGTCGGAGGTCACTGACCGCGCCCGTAGGCTGGGAGCACGACCCCCTGGAGCCCCACCGTGACCGCATCGCGCCTCGTCTTCCTCGACATCGACGGGACCATCCTCGATCACGACCAGCGGTTCTCGCCGCGCGTGGCGGAGGCCGTGCACACGGCCCGCGGAAACGGCCACGTCGTGCTCATCTGCTCGGGCCGTTCGCCGGTCGAGATCTCGCACCGCATCCACGCGATCGGCTTCGACGGGGTCATCTCCGCCGGCGGCGGGTTCACCGAGTTCCAGGGTGAGCTGGTGGCCTCCCACACCCTCCCCGAGGACGCCGTGCAGCAGCTCATCGAGTTCTACTCGCGGCACGAGGTCGAGTTCACGCTGCAGGCGTTCGAGAACGTGTACCCGAGCGCGGGGCTGTTCGACCGCATGCGCCCGATCCTGCACGCGCGGGCGGGCGGCGACACCGAGGCCGAGCGCGCCGACCTCGCCCGTCTTGCCGACCGCTTCTCCCGCAGCGGCGCCGCACCCCTCACCGGCATCGCGAAGTCGACGTTCTTCGGCGTCGAGGCGACGACCTACGCGACCGTGCGCGACGGGCTCGGTGACCGCTTCCACGTGATCACCGGCACCGTGCCCTATCTCGGCGAGGCAGGCGGTGAGGTCACCTACCCCGGCATCGACAAGGGCGCGAGCATCGTCGAGCTCGCCGAGCGCCTCGGTGTGCCGCTCGAGCGCACGATCGCGATCGGCGACGGGTCGAACGACATCGAGATGCTGGGTGTCGCCGGCGTCGGGATCGCGATGGGCAACGCGGATGCCGCGGTCAAGGCCGCCGCCGATGAGATCACCGCGAGCGTCGACGACGGCGGCGTGTACGCCGCGTTCGCCCGCCACGGGCTCGTCTGAGTCCGCCGGTCAGGCGGCATCCGATCGCCGGCGGCCGCCCCGCGCGGGGGCGACCGTCGGCGGCGATCAGTCGAGGAAGATGTCGGGGAACAGGTCGCTGTCGGGGGTTCCGGGCACCGCAGCGTAGGCCGAGAAGTCGGTGATGCCGGCGTCCTCGAGCACGTCCTCGACGATGAGGGTCTGCCCGGTGTACTCGCGCGACGGCTGCAGCAGCACCTCGTAGGCGGCGTCGGCGTAGATCTCCGGGGTGCGGCTGACCTTCATCATGCGGTCACCGCCGAGCGCGAACTGCACCGCGGCGGTCGCGATCGTCGTGCGGGGCCACAGCGTGTTCGCCGCGATGCCCGACGAGGCGAACTCCGCGGCGAGCCCGAGGGTGACCATCGTCATCCCGTACTTCGCGAGCGTGTACCCGGTGTGCGCGCCGAGCCACTTCGACGAGAGGTTCAGCGGCGGCGACAGCGACAGGATGTGCGGGTTCGGCGCGTCCTTGAGCACGGGAAGCGCGGCCCGCGACAGCAGGAACGTGCCGCGCACGTTCACCCCCTGCATCAGGTCGTACTTCTTGGTCGCGAGGTCGAGCGAGCCCGACAGGTCGATCACGCTCGCATTGTTGACGACGATGTCGATGCCGCCGAACTCACCCTGGGTCTTCAGCACCGCCTCGGTGATGTCGTCCTCGTTGCGCACGTCGCCGACGATCGGCAGGGCGCGTCCGCCCGCCGCCTCGATCGCGGCGGCCGCGGTGTGCACAGTGCCCGCGAGCTTCGGGTGCGGGGTGTCGGTCTTTGCGATCAGCGCGATGTTCGCGCCGTCGCGCGCCGCGCGCAGGGCGATCGCCAGGCCGATGCCGCGGCTTCCGCCGGACATCAGGATGGTCTTGCCGGCAAGGGATGCCTCGGTCATGTCTCTCCTCGTCGAGTGATGGGGCGTCAGCGCCGGGTTGCCGCCGCGGCGAACGCGGCGATGCGCGCCTGCGCCTCGGGGGTGTCGAAGGCGGCGCCGATCGACGCGGCCTCGTCGGCGACGGCATCGGCGAACGGCCGCCGCGTGCCCGCACGCACGAGACGCTTGGCCTGGCCATACGCGCCGGCGGCTCCCGCGATCCACTCGCGAGCCACCTCGACCGCGCGCGCCTGCACGCGGTCGGGCTCGACGACTTCGGCGACGAGCCCCCAGTCGAGGGCTTCCTCGGCGGGCAGCAGCCGCTCCTGCAGCACGAGCTGCAGCGCGCGACGCTCCCCCACGGCGCGGGCGAGCTGCGCCGTGACCGACAGATCGGGGGTGAGGCCCATGCTGGCGTAGCGGCTGCCGATCTTCGAGTTCTGGCCGACGATCGCGTAGTCGCTGGCGAGCAGGATGCCGAGCCCGCCGCCCGCCGTCGTGCCGTGCGCCGCGGCGACCACGGGCACGCTCGACTCGGTGAGTGAGAGGATGCCGCGCGAGATCACGTACGCGAGGTCCTCGAGCGCGCGGGCCGAGCCGATGCCCGACGCCATGGCGAGCACGTCGCCGCCGGCGCAGAACGCCGGACCCGCGGCATCCACCACGATCGCCTTCACATCGGGGCGCGCGGTCGCGTCGGCGGTCGCGTCGGCCCAGGCGTACGCCAGGGCGTCATCGAACGCGTTGAGCCGCTCGGGGCGGTTGAGGGTGAGCCGGGCGAGGCCGTCCTCGACGGAGTAGAGCAGCGGGTCGCTCATCGCGGCGCCATCCGGATCGCCCCGTCGAGACGGATCGTCTCGCCGTTGAGGTAGCCGTTGCGCACGATCTCGGCGACGAGCGACGCGTACTCCGCGGGCTTGCCGAGGCGCTGCGGATAGGGCACTTGCTGACCGAGGGAGTCCTGCGCGGGCTGCGGGAGACCCGCGAGCATCGGCGTCTCCATGATGCCGGGAGCGATCGTCGTCACCCGGATGGCGTAGCGGGCGAGCTCGCGCGAGATCGGCAGGGTCATGGCGTGCACGCCGCCCTTCGACGCCGAGTACGCGGGCTGGCCGATCTGGCCGTCGAACGCCGCGACGCTCGCGGTGTTGACGATCACGCCGCGGTCGCCCGAGGCGGTCGGCTCGCTCACCGCGATCGCGGCCGAGGCCTGCGCGATGACGTTGTAGGTGCCGATGAGGTTCACGCGGACGATGCGCTCGAACGCCGCCAGCGGGCTCGGCGTGCCGTCGCGCTCGAGCACCTTCGCGGGCGGGGCGATGCCCGCGCAGTTGACGACGACCCGCAGCGGACCGGCCGCGACGGCGAGCTGCACGGCGGCCGCGACCGCTTCCGGGTCGGTGACGTCGGCGGGGGCGAACAACCCGCCGAGCTCCGCGGCGCGCTCCGCACCGGGAGACGACGGCAGGTCGACGATGGTGACGGTTGCGCCGAGCTCGGTCAGGCGCTGCGCGGTGGCGAAGCCCAGCCCGCTCGCGCCGCCGGTGACGAGCGCGCTCGCTCCGGTGATGTCCATGTGTTCTCCTTCGAACCGCCCGGGCGAGGGCCCGCGGCATCCGTCGTCAGCCTAGTCGCGGAATCGAGTCTCGACCAGCGTGGGACTCAGTATCACGCTGGATGCCGCGGCAACGACGAGGGCGCGGGCGGCCGAAGCCGCCCGCGCCCCGCGGTGACGTGTGCGCTCAGCGCACGTCGGCGTCGACCCAGTCCATCGACTTGGTGACGGCCTTCTTCCACAGACGCAGCTGACGGTCGCGCTCGTCGGCGTCGAGCTTCGGCTCCCAGCGACGGTCCTCCTGCCAATTGGCACGCAGGTCGTCGAGGTTCGACCAGAAGCCGACCGCGAGACCGGCCGCGTAGGCGGCACCGAGCGCGGTGGTCTCGGCCACGACCGGGCGCACCACCGGCACACCGAGGATGTCGGCCTGGAACTGCATGAGCGTGTTGTTCGCGATCATGCCGCCGTCGACCTTCAGCTCGGTCAGGTCCACACCGGAGTCGGCGTTGACCGCGTCGAGCACCTCGCGGGTCTGGAAGGCCGTGGCCTCCAGCGCCGCGCGGGCGATGTGACCCTTGTTGACATAGCGGGTCAGACCCACCAGCGCACCGCGGGCGTCCGGACGCCAGTACGGCGCGAACAGACCCGAGAACGCCGGCACGAAGTAGACGCCGCCGTTGTCCTCGACCGACTTCGCCAGCTCCTCCACCTCGGGAGCGCTGGAGATGAGGCCCAGGTTGTCGCGCAGCCACTGGATGAGCGACCCGGTGACGGCGATCGATCCCTCGAGCGCGTAGTGCGCGGGCTGGTCGCCGAGCTTGTAGCCGAGGGTCGTGAGCAGGCCGTTCTTCGAGTGGACGATCTCCTCGCCCGTCTGGAAGATGAGGAAGTTGCCCGTGCCGTAGGTGTTCTTGCTCTCACCCGGATCGAACGCCGCCTGGCCGAAGGTCGCGGCCTGCTGGTCGCCGAGGATGCCCGAGACCGGAGTCTCGCGCAGCAGCGACGAGTCCTCGACCGTGCCGTACACCTCGGAGGACGAACGGATCTCCGGCAGCATCGACAGCGGCACGCCGAAGTCCGCGAGGATGTCCTCGCGCCACGACAGCGTCTTCAGGTCCATGAACAGCGTGCGGCTGGCGTTGGTGACGTCGGTCGCGTGCACGCCACCCTCCGGGCCGCCGGTGATGTTCCAGAGCACCCAGGTGTCGGTCGTGCCGAAGAGGAGGTCGCCCGCCTCGGCGCGCTCTCGTGCACCCTCGACGTTGTCGAGGATCCACTTGATCTTCGTGCCCGAGAAGTAGGTCGCCAGCGGCAGGCCGACGATCTCCTTGTAGCGCTCGGTGTCGCCCTTCGCCAGCTCGTCGACGATCGACTGCGTGCGAGTGTCCTGCCACACGATCGCGTTGTAGACGGGCTCACCGGTGTTCTTGTCCCACACGACGGCGGTCTCGCGCTGGTTGGTGATGCCGACGGCGGCGATGTCGTGACGGGTCAGGTCGGCCTTCGCGAGCGCGATTCCGATGACCTCCTGCACGTTCTGCCAGATCTCGACGGGGTTGTGCTCGACCCATCCCGCCCTGGGGAAGATCTGCTCGTGCTCCTTCTGACCGGTGGCGATGATACTGCCGGCCTTGTCGAAGATGATCGCGCGCGAGGAGGTGGTCCCCTGGTCGATCGCGATGACGTAGGTGCTCATGTTGTGGTGACTTCCTTGTCTGTTCGAAGGATGGTGTCGGGTCAGTGGCCGAGGTGCAGGAGCACGGGGGCCGCGACGGCGGCGATGGCACCACCGATGAGCGGTCCGACGACCGGGACCCACGAGTAGGCCCAGTCGCTCGAGCCCTTGCCCTTGATCGGCAGCAGCGCGTGCGCGATGCGGGGGCCGAGGTCACGGGCGGGGTTGATGGCGTAACCGGTCGGGCCGCCGAGCGAGGCGCCGATGCCGACCACGAGGAGGGCGACCGGAACGGCCGTCAGCGGGCCGAGGCCACCGGGGACACCGATCTGGATGTCGCCGTAGTCGGCGAAGGCGAAGATCACGAAGACCAGCACGAAGGTAGCGATGATCTCGGTGACCAGGTTCCAGAAGTACGAGCGGATCGCGGGGCCGGTCGAGAAGACTCCGAGCTTCGCCGCCGGGTCGGGCTCGGCATCGAAGTGGTCGCGGTAGGCGAGCCAGGTGAGCACCGCACCGATGAACGCACCGAGGAACTGGCCGCCGACGGCGGTGCCGAACTCTGCACCGTCGATCTTGCCGGCGATGAGCAGACCGAACGAGACGGCCGGGTTCAGCTGCGCACCGGAGTACGCCGAGACGAGCACACCCGCGAACACCGCGAGGCCCCAGCCCCAGTTGATCATGAGCGTGCCGCCACCGAAGCCCTTGTTCTTCGCCAGGATGACGTTGGCGACGACACCGCAACCGAGCAGGATGAGCATCCCCGTGCCCACCACCTCGGAGAGGAAGTACAACCCCAGGTTGACTGATGACATGTCGACGTTGACCTTTCGTTTTCTCCGGTACGACGCCTCTGCCTCGACGGCGCCGGCCCGGCTCTATGAGTGACCTGAGTGATGTGTCCGCCGGTGTCAGGTCGCACCGGAGCTGGTGTCAGGCGGCGTGGAAGGCGACGCCTGATCGGGTGACGTCGATGCGGTGGGCCTCGGAGAGCGTGCGCACGGTCTCGGCGACCTGCGACTGCACCTCCTCGTCGCTCCAGTGCATCGACTCCTGGATGCTGCGGCCGATCTCTTCGAGCGCGGCGAGGGTGAGACCCCCGACGAACGCGATCGAGGTGCGGCGCAGCAGCAGATCGAGAAGGCTGACCACGTCTTCGGATGCCGCGAGGTGCGCGAGCTCGGAAGCGGTGTAGCCGGGAACCTGACCCAGGTCGGCCTCGCCGACCGGAAGTGCCGCGAGCAGCGGCGCGGCCTTGGTGCCGTAGCGCTCGAGCATGCGGTCGACGAAGGCCGCGTCGTGCCCTGCCGCGTGGTCGATGATCCACGAGCGGCGCTCTCCGTCGGAGCGGGGATAGCCCTTGCCGCCGCCGATCTGCAGGGTGGCGGTGGAGGCGGTGCGCGTGACGCCGAGGATGGTGGTGACATCCGTGCTCACGTGCTCGGACAGCGCACGGAAGGTCGTCCACTTGCCGCCGACGAGGCTGAGCACCGGGGTGCCGCCCAGGGCGCCCTTCTCGATGCGGTAGTCACGGGAGACGAAGCCGGGGGCGAGGTCGTCGTGACGCGGGAGCGGGCGGATGCCGGAGAACGTGTAGACGATCTGCGAGCGGTCGACCGCGATGCCGGGGAAGACGTGACCGACGAGGTCGAAGAAGTAGTCCACCTCGTCGTCGGTGCACACCACGGGCTTGCTCGGGTCTGCGTTGATGTCGGTGGTGCCGACCATCACGCGGTCCTTGAGCGGGTAGATCAGCACGATGCGACCGTCGGAGTGCTCGAAGAAGATCTCGTTGCCCCGGGTGGCCGCGAGCAGCTCGGGGTTGTCGAGCACGATGTGCGAGCCCTTCGTCCCTCCCATGAAGCGGGTCGGGGTGCCGAGGGCGTCGTTGGTGAGGTCGGTCCAGGGGCCGCTCGTGTTGACGATGACCTTGGTGGTGAAGGAGAAGCGCTCGCCCGAGACGGTGTCGCGCAGCACGACCGACGAGCCGTCGGAGGCGGCGGCTTCGAGATAGTTCGCCGCCCGTGCACGGTCGCCGCCGACCTCACGGCCGTCCTGCAACACGTCGTACGCCAGACGCTCGGGGTCGTGCATCGAGGCGTCGTAGTAGGTCGCGGTGTAGGCGACGTCGGGGTTCATGTCGGGGAACTCGCGCAGCGACGACGCGCGGCGGGCGAAGCGGTGACGTGGAACCGTCCCGCCGTCGCGGGAGAAGGTGTCGTAGATCATGAGCCCGACCTTGATCAGCAGGGCGCCGCGCTCGCTGGGCTTGCCGGTGCCGTGCGTGACGAGCAGACGGAAGGGGGCGGAGAGGATGCCCGCGAAGGTGCGGAAGATCGGGATGGTGGTCTGCAGCGGCCGCACGTAGTGGGGAGCGGTCTTCAGCAGGCGGTTGCGCTCGGTGACGGCCTCCTTCACGAGGCGGAACTCGCCGTTCTCGAGGTAGCGCACGCCACCGTGCACCATGTGGCTCGATGCGGACGAGGCACCCGAGACGAAGTCGCCACGCTCGACGAGCGCGACATCCACGCCCTGCAGGGCCAGATCGCGGAACGTGGCGAGACCGTTGATCCCGCCACCGATGATGAGCACGTCTGCCGTCGGGCGCTCGCGAAGGGCGGCGACGGACGAACGTAGGGGGGTCGGCTCTGACACGCTCACGGTGAAACTCCTCATTGACAGACACCCTCAGAGTGGACCCGTTCGCACGTTCGTGCAACCAAAGTGCAAGAATGTGCATCCCGGGGAATCGACTGCACATTCGTGCGAAGAGGATGGTCGCAATGTCAGAGGATGCGAACGCCACGCGCTCGCGCGACGCCCTGCGGGCCGCACAGCTCTATTACCTGCAGGACCGCAACATGGACGCGATCGCGAACGAGATGAAGATCTCGCGCTCCTCCATCTCGCGCCTGCTCGCGTACGCGCGCGAGAGCGGACTCGTCGAGATCACCGTGCACTCCCCACAGGAGGCGGCGAGCCACCTGACCCAGCGGCTCGGCGAGCGCTATGGCGTCACCGTGCACGTCGTGCCCACCCGGCCACGGGTGACCGAGGCCGAGCGGCTCGAACGCACCGCGATGTCGGCGGCGCGGATCCTCGCGATGATGGCCGACTCGAACATGGTCATCGGCGCCGCCTGGGGCGCCACCCTCTCAGCCATCGCCCGCAACCTGCCGCGCAAGGCGCTGCACAACAGCCACGTCGTGCAGATGAACGGGGCGGCGAACGTCGAGACATCCGGCATCGGCTACGCCGGGGAGATCCTGGACCGCTTCGGGCGCGCGTTCGATGCGCGGGTGCACTACTTCCCCGTTCCCGCCCTCTTCGACGACCCCATGACCAAGCAGGCGATGTGGCGGGAGCGCTCGGTGCGCTCCGTGCTCGACGTGCAGGCGCGGGTCGGGCTGTTCGTGTTCGGCCTCGGCTCCCCCAAGGCCGACGTCCCCTCCCACGTCTACGCCGGCGGCTACTTCACCGCCGACGACATGCACACCCTCGCGCGCTACGACGTGGTGGGCGACTGCGCGACGGTGTTCTACCGCGGCGACGGCACCCCCGACGGCATCCCTCTGAACGGTCGCTCGAGCGGCCCCGACTTCGAAGCCGTCAAGCGCATCCCGCATCGCCTGTGCGTCGTGTCGAGCGAGTCGAAGCTCGATGCACTGCGCGGCGCACTGCGCGCCGGGATCATCACCGATCTCGTCGTGGAGGAGACCGTCGCGCGGCGGCTCTCGGCGACCGTCGACGCCCCCTGACGGCTCAGAGGGTCAGCACGAACCGCCACGATCCGGTGACGAGGGCGATGCCGACGGATGCCGCGGCCACCGCGAGCCCCAGCAGCACCAGCACCGCGTCGCCCGCCGTCAGCCGCGACGTGCGCGCCCACGTGCGGGTGACGGGCGCGTCGAAGCCGCGCGCCTCCATCGCCGTCGCGAGATCGGAACCCCGCCGGATCGCCAGCACGAACACCGCGAACGCCTGACCGAGGAAGCGGCGCACCCGCCCGTTGTCGGCGATCCCTCGCGCGCGACGTGCACGGGCGAGCTCGTTCCAGTCGTCGATGAGCAGGCCCACGAGCCGCATGCCCGCGAGCGCGCCGATGACGAACCGGGCCGGAAGCTTCGCGAGCTGGGCGAGTGCGTCGGCGAGATCGGTGGGGTCGGTGGTCGCGAACAGCACGACACTCGGCACCGCGATCGCGAGCACGCGCAGTGCGATGGCGGCCGCCAGCAGCAGCGACCCGTCGGAGACGTGCACGAGTCCCCACTGCAGGTAGGTCTCGCCGCCGGCGCGACCGTACAGCACCGTGGCGGCCGCGGCGATCAGGGCCGACACCACGATCGGCCACAGCCGCAGCCACAGGCCGCGCGCCGACAGCCGGGCGAACGGCAGCAGCACGAGCACGGCGGCGAGCGCCACCGCGGCCGACACCGGATCGATCGACAGCAGCAGCGGCACCCCGACGACGGTCGCGGCGACGAGCTTCGCGAGGGCGTTGCGACGGCCGAGCACCCCGGTGCGCTCGTCGAGGGTGGCGAGGCTCATCCGACACCTCCGGGGGCGGATGCCGCGGCCCCGAGCGCCACCACATCGTCGGCGAGCTGCGCGACGAGGGCCTCGTCGTGGGTGACGGTGACGATCGCGGTGCCCGCGGCACGCAGGTCGCCGAGCAGCCGCACGAGCTGCTCCCAGGTGCGGGCGTCCTGCCCGAAGGTCGGCTCGTCGAGGACGAGCACGCGGGGGCGGGTCGCGAGGGCGGCGGCGACCGTGAGCCGCCGCTTCTCGCCGCCGGAGAGGGTGAACGGGTTCACGGCGGCGAGACGCGACATCCCCATCTCCTCCAGCAGCGGGTCCACGCGGGCGGCGACCTCTGCCGGGGGCAGCCGCAGGGCGCGCGGGCCGATCTCGAGCTCACCGCGCACGGTGCGGGCGGCGAGCTGGTGGTCGGGGCTCTGGAAGACGGTGCCGATACGGGTGAGCAGCTCCCGCGAGCGCCAACGCAGCGGATCGGGGCCGATCGTCGCCCGGCCCGCGGCGCGCAGCTCGTCGGAGGCCACCACGGCACCGGCCGCGGGGGCGAGCAGCCCCGCGACGGTCAGCGCCAGCGTCGACTTGCCGACGCCGTTCGGGCCCGTCACGGCCAGCACGCGTCCGGCCCGGGCGGCGAGCGCGATGCCCGACGCCGCCACGACCGCCTCGCGCGCCCCGAACGGACGCCGACCCACGGCGAGGCCGTGCGTCGACAGCAGCGCGGGGGACGCGGCATCCGCCGCCGCGGTCAGCGCCGGATGGGGATGCCGCCCGGGAACCCACACCCCGGCCTCGGCGAGCACGTCGCCATGGGTGCGGAACACCGTGTCGGGCGCGCCGTCGGCGAGCACGCCACCGCCGGCCGCCAGCACGACGACCCGGTCGACGTGCGCCGCCCACACGTCGACGCGATGCTCGACGACGACCAGGGTCGCCCCCGTCGCGGCGACCGCGGCGATCACCGCGTCGCGCACCTCGACGACGCCGGCGGGATCGAGGTTCGCGGTCGGCTCATCGAGGAGCAGCAACCCCGGGCGCATCGCGAGCGCCCCCGCCAGCGCGAGACGCTGCTTCTGGCCACCCGAGAGAGCGGATGTCGCGTGCTCGAGCCCCACGCGCAGCCCGACCGCGTCGAGCGCGTCGCCGACGCGCGGCCAGATCTCGTCGGCAGCGACCCCCAGGTTCTCGCAGCCGAACGCGACGTCGTCGCCCACCCGGGCGAGCACGACCTGACTGTCGGGGTCCTGCAGCACGAGACCGGCGACGCCGCGGGCGCGTGATGCCGGCCGGTCGCCGACGGTCAGTTCGCCGCGCTCCTCGCCGTCCTCGTCGCCGCCGAGGACACCCGCGAGGCCGCGCAGCAGCGTGCTCTTGCCGGCGCCGCTCGCGCCCAGCAGCAGCACCCGTTCGCCGGGGGCGATGTCGAGGTCGAGCCCGTCGACGGCGAACCGTCCGCGTCCGGCGTGGCGCCAGCCCCACCCCCGGGCGCGGACGGCCGCAGCGCTCACGCGTCGGAGGCGGTGCCGCGCACCTCGCGTCCGGCGGCGAACCGGTCGAGGGCACCGGTCGCGGCGAGGCCGCGCACGATCAGCCACGACACGAGTCCGGCGAGCACGATGCCCGAGATCACCGCCGAGACGGCGTAGATCGTGCGGGGGCCCAGGTCGTAGGCGGCGACCGACGAGAACGTCGTGTCCATGAACGCGACCGCGACTCCCGCGAGCGCGCCGGAGAAGAGGGCGACCGGCAGGTTCCAGCGGCGGTAGCGCACGATCGCGAACGCGAGCTCCGCTCCGATGCCCTGCACGATGCCCCAGATCAGGACGGTGTAGCCCCACTGGGTGCCGACCGCCATCGAGACGACGGCGGCGACGACCTCGGCATAGAGCGCGGCGCCGGGCTTGCGGATCACGAGACCGCCCAGCACGCCGGCGAACAGCCAGCCGCCGGCGAGAAGTCCCTCGAGACCCGGCAGGAACGCCAGTGCGGTGCTCAGCGGGGTCCACGCCTGTCCCCAGGCCCAGAAGACGACGCCCGCCGCGACGCCGATGACGCTGGCCACGACGATGTCGACGACCCGCCAACGCAGACGCACACCGGTGGTGGATGCAATGGTGGAATGCACGAAATACTCCCTTCCTGCGCTGGCATGACCCAGATCAGGTTCGACGGTCGAAGCGCGATCCGCTTCCTCTCAGCCCGGCACACCGGACTCCCGTGGTTGACATCGCGAGTATAGCCACGCGGACGCGCTATTTTCGTGGGATGACCTCGACTCCGCCGCCCGGTTCTCGGCGCGCTCGACGCCAGCAGGGCTCCACCGGCGAGATCGAGGTCGCGACCGCCGAGACCGGCGACATCCCGATCCTTCTCGACGGGCCGCTCGCCCCCGAGGCCACCGCGCTGCCCACCGTCCCGCGCGACGGGCTCGCCGTTCCCAGCATCGTGCCGGTCATCGTCGAGGAACCGCACATCGAGGCGCTCACCTGGGTCTCGCCGGCGCAGGTGGCTGCACGTACCCGCGGGCGAGAGCTCACCATCGGCTCCGCGCCGGTCACCGAGGCGCCCGTGGGTGACGTCGATCTCATCGCGGCACCCCGCCGACGCCGCCGCCGGCCGAAGGTCGCCGTCATCGCGCCGATCGTGACGGCCGTGGCCGCCGTGGCGGCGTATGTGATCGCCGCGCTCGTCTGGCCCCTCAGCGCGATCCCCCCGACCGTCACTCCGGCGACGCTCACGGGAGCGGCGGCCCCGGCCGCGGCGGTCCCGTGGCCCGCGGTCGGCGCCGGAGCGGTGGGCGTGCAGGGCATCGGCTCCGGGCTCGCGTCGACCTCGACCCCGCAGGAGATCGCGAGCATCTCGAAGGTCGTCACCTCGCTCATGATCCTGGAGAAGAGCCCGGTCTCCAGCTCCGACCAGGGCCCCTCCTACACGTTCACGTCAGCCGACCGCCGCACGTATCAGTCGTACCTCGCGAGCGGCGAGTCGGCGCTCGCGGTGCCGGTGGGGAGCTCCCTCACCCAGTACCAGCTCCTGCAGGGCATCCTCATCGGGTCGGCCGGCAACTACGTCGCCAAGCTCGCCTCGCAGTACTGGCCGTCGAACGACGCGTTCGCGACCGCCGCCACGGCGTTCCTCACCGCGCACAGCATCTCCGGCATCACGCTGAAGGAGCCCACCGGCATCAACCCGGCGAACACGGCGACCCCGAGCGCGCTGATCCAGCTCGGCGAGCTGGCGATGGCCAACCCGACCATCGCGGACATCGTGCGCCAGACGTCGGTCACGCTGCCGGGCGCCGGCGTGGTCGAGAACACGAACGACCTCCTCGCCGACGCCGGGGTGGTGGGTATCAAGACCGGCTCGTTGAGCGCGTACAGCCTGCTGGTCGCGAAGGACGTCACGATCGACGGGGTGACGGTGCGCCTGTACGCCGCGGCCCTCGAGCAGACTTCCCACGCGAATCGGGATGCCGCGGCCCGCGCCCTGCTCACAGAGCTCCAGGCCGACGTGGTCGCCTCCCCCGCGCTGACGTCCGGCACGACCGTCGCAACGGTCACCACCGTGTGGGGCGCCACGACCTCGCTCGTCACGTCCGGCGATCTGTCGGTGCTCGGCTGGAACGGCTCGATCCCGTCGGTCGCGGCGCAGTTCGACCTCGGTGCGGCGCGCGATGCCGGTGACACCGTGGGAACGGTGACGGCGAACGGACCGCTGAACACCTCGACGGCGAAAGTCACGCTCAGCGCGCCCCTCGTCGACCCGTCGCCCTGGTGGCGACTCACGCACCCCCTGCAGCTGCTCGGCGCCCGCTGAGCCGGCCCGCCGTCAGACGAACTCGACGCGCTGCTGCAGGCGCGAGCGCACGTCGAACACCTCGGTGCCGCCGATCGGACGGGCACCGGTCGCCCCACGGCGCAGCACCGTCGCGAGCGCGCTGCGGGTCGTGACCACCACGAGCAGTCCGCGCACCTTGCCGAGCTCGGTGATCGCCTGCGCGACCTGATCGTCGGGGACGACCACGATCGCGCCGGTGAAGCGCACCCCCGCCTGCCGCGCGACCGTGCGGATGCGGCCTATCAGCTCGGTGATGGGAGCACCCGCGATGTGCGCCCCGACGATCTCCCCGCGCCGCAGCCCGATCGGGTCGCCGAAGTCCTCGGAGAGCAGCCCGTACAGCCCGCTCGGACCCAGCACGATGTGGTCGAGCTTCGCGTCGGGGTCGACGCCGCGCTTGTCGGCGGCCACGTCGTGCCACACGGTGTAGCCCATGCCGAGGTCGGCGACGATACGTGCGGTGGCCTCCTCGGCGAGCGCGTCGGCCAGCAGGTGCCGGATGTCGCGGGGCGCCGCCCGCACGAGGTCGGCGGCGTAGGGGTCGGCGATCTCCGCCCCGCGCCCGACCCACTCCCGGATGAGCGTGAGGTACCGCTCCCGTCGCCACCCGCCCGGCTGGCCGAACGCTCGGGCGCGGGGACGCGTGTCGGGGCGCGTCTGCGTGGAACGCGAGGCGGTGGCATCCGTCTCATCGTCGGAGGAGAACGAGCGGCCGCGGTCGAAGACGGCGCGCGCCTCGGGGGTGCCGATCAGCTCCCAGGCGCGCTGCACCCGGATGAACACGGCGGCGTCGCCGCCCGTGTCGGGATGGGTCTCGCGCATCCGGGCGCGGTAGGCGCGCCGCAGCTCGTCGTCGGTGGCGGATGCCGCGACGCCGAGCACCTCGTAGGGGGATGCCCCCAGGGGGCCGGCGAAGGGATCGGTCATCGGCGCTCCGTCCGGCGGGCGTAGGCGGCCGCCGCGCGGGACGACAGGGCGAGCAGGACGAGGATGTCGAGGGCGAGCGTCGTGAGCGAGCCGTCGAGGGTCAGCTGCTGTCCCTGGGCCCACCACGACACGAACGCGGACACGATGGAGATCGTCGAGACGATGAGCACGAGCACCCGCGCCCAGTTGCGCCCGAGATAGATGAACAGGGCGAGCACGAGGTCGACGACGACGAAGAAGCCGCCGCTGACGAGAGCGACCGTCAGAAGCACGCCGCTCTCGGCGGCGAGGCTGCCCGCATCCGACGCGCCTTCGAGGGTGGCGAGCACCTCGGGCCAGTCGAGCACGAGCGACACGAGCACCACGATGCCGCCGATGGCGCGCAGCAGCACGAGCAGGGCGCCGGCGACCGTCGCGCCGGGCCGCGGCATCCCGGGGTCGTACGGCGTCGGTTGCGCGAGGCGGGCGGGGGCCTCGAAGGCGGCGCGCTTGTGGGGCGTCTCGCTCATGCCGCCACCCGCGTGACGTCGATGATCGGCAGGTTCCCGTCGGTGCGGATGGTGTCGCCGCCGCCGTTGCGTGAGTGGTAGCCCGTCGAGAAGTCGGCGAGCACATCGACGCGGATCTCGGGATGCGCCCGGGTGAGGGTGGCGACGATGTGATCGCGTTCGATGTCGGTGTCGGCGTCGATCCGGTGGGTGATCTGCAGCGTGAACAGCGAGAGCCCGACGGAGGTGTCGAAGGTGCCCGCGGCGAGCCAGTCGACCCGCGCACCGCCGGGCAGCAGCCAGCCGTCGGGGCAGCGCCAGAACCGCACGTGGTGGCGCTGGGCGGGGTTGCCGTCGACCTCCTGCTGGTAGGCGAAGTCCTGCTGGCGACCGAAGAGGAACAGGGGACTGACCGGCGCCTCACCGTAGCTGCGTCGCGTGAGGGTCGACGCGACGATGCGCCACGAGGAGCGAAGCGTCACCGGGTCGGCCTTCGTCCATCCGGCCGCGGTCAGCGCTCGTTCGATCGCGTCGCCGTCCCCGCGCAGCGCGAGGTTGACCGGGTCTCCGAGCAGGCCGTCGCTCGTGCGGGTGCGTCCGATGAAGTAGTCGGGCACGTAGATCGTGGTGAGAATGCGATGCAGCCGCGGCAGCACGAGGTAGGCCAGCAGCGCCCAGAACACGATGCCGCCG
>NZ_MEGA01000029.1:0-26060 GCF_001725695.1 Microbacterium sp. SCN 71-21 | reverse complement strand
GGCTACCAGCTGCGCGCGGAGTTCGACCGCCGCACCGGCGGGACATCCCCCCTGAACGTCGGTCAGATCTACAACACGCTCGAACGCCTGGAACGCGACAGCCTCGTCGCCAAGGGCGACACCGACGCACACGGGCACGTGTTCTACGCGATCACCGACGCCGGCCGCACGGAAGCGCGCGACTGGCTGGCCGCACCCGTCGCCCGCGCCACCGGCACGCGCGACGAGCTGCCCATCAAACTCGCACTCGCCGCGACCCTCCCCGGCGTCGACGTCACCGCCATCGTGCAGACGCAACGCCGGGCGTCGCTGGCCCACCTGCAGGAGCTGCGACGCGCACAGCGCAGCGGCGAGCGCAGCGACGGCGACCCGAGCGGTGAAGAGCTGGCGTGGCTGCTCGTCGCGGATGCGCTCATCTTCCAGGCCGAGGCCGAGGTGCGCTGGCTCGACCACGTGGAAGGCCGACTCACGCAGCATCCTCCCCGCGCGCTCGAACTCGCCCTCGAGACCGAACCGCCGCGACGCGGACGGCCGCCGAAGGCCACAGCGATCGCCTGACCGCCCTCGGCGAACACCCAGAGGGGCGCCGCGCACCCGCCCATAGGATCGAGGAATGGCAGGTTTCTGGGGACGACGCAAGCGCGAGCAGGATGCGGCGACTGCCGCCCAGGACGCCGAACTGTCGCATCAGGCGGGCCGCGCGCTCGTCGATGTCGACGAGCGCATCCGCGTGACGACCGAGGAACTGGAGTTCGCGGAGGCCGAGTTGGGACCGGCCGCGACCCAGGGGCTGCGCGACGCGCTCGGCGCCGTGCGGACGCATCTCGGCGAGGCGTTCCACCTGAACCAGCTCAACCACGACGAGATCCCCGACACCGTCGAAGAACTGCGCACGCGCAATGCGCGCATCGTGCAGCTGTGCGCGTGGGCCGACGACCTGCTCGACGAGCGCACCGCCGCCCTCAGCGACGCGGTCGAACGGGTACGGCGCGCCCCCGAGGTGCTCGCGGGAGTGCGAACCTCGGCCGAGACTCTGCGCTCCCGCATCCCCGGCGCGCGCGACAGCGTCGAACGCCTCGCGGCGCGGTACGCCCCGAGCGCGCTCGCACAGGTGCAGGGCGCCCCCGACGAGGCATCCCAGGTGCTCGACTTCGCCCTGCACAGCGCGGATGTCTCCTCCCGCCGCCGCGCCGCGGGCAACGCCGAGGAGGCGAACCTCGCGCTCGAGGCCGCGACCGAGTCGGTGCGCCGCGCGCAGTCGCTGCTCGACGGCGTGGACGATTTCGAGATCGAGGCGCTGCGCGCCGAGTCGACGCTCGCCGACGTGATCGCCGACTCGCGCGGCGACATCGTGCGCGCCCGGAACGCACCCGCGACCCCTGAGGTGGCCGCGGCGACCTCGGCGCTCGAAGCCGCGCTCTCGGCGCTCCCGCCGACCGGGACGAAGACCGACCCGTTCCGCGAGCTCACCCGACTCCGCGAGGCGAACACGGCGCTCGACGACGTCATCGCGAAAGCGCAGGCCCGCGCCGCGAACCCTCTCCCGTCGCCCGACCTCGTGCGCCACGCGATCGACGACGCCGATCGGCAGCTCGCGATCGCCGCGAACGTCATCTCCTCGCACCGCGGCTACATCGGCCCCGACGCCCGCACGCGCCTCGCCGAGGCCGAGCGCACCCGTGCCGAGATCGATGCGCTCCCCTCGGGCGAGGAGTCGCGTGAGCCGGCGCTGCGGCACGCGCGCCGCACCGCGCAGCTCGCGAGCGAGGCGCTCGCCCTCGCGCAGCGCGACATCGACAACTCGCGAGGCAACGACTGGGGAGGCGGCTGGGGAGGCCGCGGCGGACGCGGCGGCGGCATGGGCGACGCGGTCGGCGGCATCCTCGGCGGACTCGTCATCGGCGGACTCATCGGCGACATCTTCGACTGACATCTCACCGCGCCCGCTCGGCGCTCGCCTCGCGCCGGACCCCGCACGCGACGATGCCCGGACCTCACGGCCCGGGCATCGTCGTCGGATAGGCGCTCAGGATGCGAGCTGCTCCGCGCCGGGAGCAGCCTGCGTGCCGAGCGAGATGACACCGTAGTCCCAGCCCTTGCGGCGGTAGACGACGCTCGGGTGGTCGGTGCGGGCATCGACGAACAGGAAGAAGTCATGCCCGACGAGCTCCATGCGATCGACGGCCTCCTCGACGGTCATCCATTCGGCATCGAACAGCTTCGTGCGGATGACCACGGGCGAATACTCGTCATCGGCCGCGTCCTCGCCCACCACCGGGATCTCCCCCGTCGCGACGGCGCGCAGCACCTCGACGGACGCCGGCTCGACATCGATGCCCTCGAGCGCGCCCGTTCCCTTGTCGAACGTCGCGCCCCGCGGATGATTTCGCGAGTCGACCCGCTTCTGCTTGGCACGCCGCACCTGTTCGCACAGCTTGTCGACAGCGACCTCGAGCGCCGCGAACTTGTCGTCGTCGACCGCCTCCGCCCGCACGATCGGTCCCTTGCCGGTGAGGGTGAGTTCCACCGTGGAGTGCTCGCCGCGCCCGCCGTGCGAGGGACGGTTGGTGACCTTGACGTCGAGCCGCTGCGCGCGGGGCGCGAGATTCTCGATGCGGGGGGCCTTGTCGTCGACGACAGTACGGAAGCGGTCCGTGATTCCCACGCCCACGCCGACGATGCTGGTGTCCATCTTTGACCTCCTAGTTCCGGGCCCGCCCGGAAAGGGGCGGACCGGCCGTCACCTTCTTGGTGCCCCCACGGTAGTCCGAGGTCGCGGACTTGTCACCCCGCGTTTCGCATGTGTTCAGAATGCGACGCCCAGGGCGAGGAAAGGTTGTCGGATGCCGCGGCCCCAGCCCCGCGGCATCCGATTCTCACGCGCTCTTCTTCGCTCTGCGCCAGGCGATGGCCTGGTAGATGAAGACCGCCGCGATCGCCAGCAGGAACACCGAGGACGCGATCACGTTCGCCTGCGGCGGCAACCCGCGCTGGGCGGCGACGTAGATGAAGATCGGGAACGTCTGGGTGCTGCCCGAGGTGAAGTACGTGATGATGAAGTCGTCGAAGCTGAGGCTGAAGCTCAGCAGCGCCGCCGCCACGATGCCCGGGAGCAGAAGTGGGAAGGTGACCCGCCAGAAGACCTGGTTGGGCGATCCGTACAGGTCGCGACCGGCTTCCTCGAGAGCCGGGTCGAGCGAGAGCACGCGCGCCCTCACCGTGACGACCACGAAGCTGAGGCAGAACATCGCGTGGGCGATGATGATGGTGCCGAGCCCCTTCGGCACCCCGGCGGTGAGGAACTGGGCGGCGAGTCCTGCACCCATGACGACCTCGGGCGTCGCCATCGGCAGGAACAGCAGCAGCGTGATCGCCGAGCGGGCACGGAACCGGTAGCGCACCAGGGCGATCGCGATCATCGTGCCGAGGATGGTCGCGATGACCGTCGCCGTCAGACCCACCACGATGCTGTTGCCGAACGCGACGCAGACGTCGGGCTGGTCGCACACGGTCAGCCAGTTGCGGAACGTGAAACCGTTCCACGAGATGTTCGAGCGGTTCGCGTCGTTGAACGAGAACACGAACGTGTAGACGATCGGGATCAGGAGCAGGACGAACGCGACGGTCACGTAGGTCGGCAGCAGCCAACGGCCGAGTCCGAACCGGCGGCGGGTGGGAGCAGACGCACTCACAGCAGGTCCTCCGTTCCCGAACGGCGCACGTAGATGCCGACGATCACCACGATCACGAGCATCAGCAGGATGCTGAGCGCCGCCGCCTGCGGGTAGTTCACGGTGATGAGGAAGTTCGACTGGATGACGTTTCCGATCATCGAGGTCGACGCGCTGCCGAGGAACGACTGGCTTGCGTTCACATAGTCGCCGGCAGCCGGGATGAATGTCAGCAGGGTGCCCGACACGACGCCCGGAAGGGTGAGCGGGAACGTGACCCGCCAGAACGTCGTCGCCGGACTCGCATACAGATCGCTGCCCGCCTCGAGGAGCCGCTTGTCGAGCCGCTCGAGCGAGGCGAACAGCGGCAGCGTCATGAACGGCACGAAGTTGTAGGTGAGGCCGAACACGACCGAGAAGGCGGTGCCGGTGAGGTGATCCTGCGAACCCATGAGGCCGAGGAACTGAAGAGAGCTCACGACCGGGCCCTCGTCCGAGAGGATCTGCTTCCACGCGAGCGTGCGCAGGAGGAACGAGATGAAGAACGGCGCGATCACCAACACGAGAAGCAGGTTGCGAAGCAGCACGCGCTCGCGCAGCCGCACTCCGATGAAATAGGCGATCGGGTAGCTGATGAGCAGCGCGAACACCGTCGCGAGCAGCGCGAACCAGAATGAGCGCAGGACTGCCACTGGAAGCCGTAGGAGAACACGCCGTACTCGTTCGGGTCGTACACACCGAACGAGGTCATCACGAGCGAGACGAACGGAACCAGGAAGAACAGGGCGAGGTAGGCGAGCCCGGGGATCAGCAGCGCGAGCGCGACGACCCCGCCGCGGCGCGCCGCGGAGACCGGCTTCGCGGTCGCACCCCCCGCCGGGGCGAGTGCGGACAGTGCCATCTCAGGCGGCCTCGTCCGACGAGACGGATGCCGCGGCCGCCAGCTCGTCGCCCTCGGCGGCGTCGGCACGGGCATCGCTGTCGAGCCCGAACGTGTGCTCCCGGTGCCAGGCGACCCACACCTCGACGCCCACCGGATACACCGCACCGAACACGAGGTTCTGCGCGAAGACGGTCACCGTGCCGACACCCGGCACCTCGACGAGGTACTGGGTGCTGACGCCGGTGAACGAGACATCCGTGATGCGACCGGGACCGAGCACGTTCTGATCCGCGTCGGCGGCGGGCGCCGTCGCGTGCAGCAGGAGCTTCTCGGGACGCACGCCGAGCGTGATGCGCCCGCCGGTCGACACAGCGCGCGAGGCCGGCACCGCGAGCACGCCCCCGGCGGTGCGCACCGTCACGATGCCTCCGGCCGTCGACTCGACGTCGCCGGTGATGAGGTTCGACTGGCCGAGGAAGCCGGCCACGAATCCCGTGCGCGGCAGCTCGTAGAGCTCGGTCGGGCTGCCGAGCTGCTCGATGCGCCCCTTGTTCATGACCGCGACCGTGTCGGCCATGGTCATGGCCTCCTCCTGATCGTGGGTCACGTGCAGGAACGTGAGCCCCACCTCGGCCTGGATCGACTTCAGCTCGAGCTGCATCTGTCGGCGCAGCTTCAGGTCGAGCGCGCCGAGCGGCTCATCGAGCAGCAGCAGGGCCGGCCGGTTCACCACCGCACGCGCGAGCGCCACGCGCTGCTGCTGGCCGCCGGAGAGCTGGCTCGGCTTGCGCTCGGCGACGTGGTCGAGCTCCACGAGGCGCAGTGCCTCGTGCGCCTTGGCGAGCGCATCGGAGACCCGACGACGGCGCAGGCCGAACGCGACGTTCTCGAGCACGGTCATGTGCGGGAAGAGCGCGTAACTCTGGAACACCGTGTTGACGGGACGCTTGTGCGGCTTCACCGCGGTCACGTCGGCGCCGCCGATGAGGATCCGCCCGGCACTCGGGTCCTCGAGCCCGGCCACGAGCCGAAGGGTCGTCGTCTTGCCGCACCCCGAAGGTCCGAGGAGGGCGAAGAACGACCCCGCGGGGATCGTGAGGTCGAGCTCCTCGATCGCGGTGAACCCGGGGAACTCCTTGCGGATCCCGACCAGTTCGAGGTCGGCCCCGGCCTCGCCGAAGGACGTCGCCGCCACGGGTCAGGCCCCGAGCCCGACGGCTTCGAAGGCCGCGTTGTACTTCTGCTGCTCGGCGTTGGTGAGCTGACGGAAGATGTGCGCCTTCGAGAGCGTGGCCGCGTCGGGGAAGATCAGCTGGTCGTCGACGAGAGACGCATCGACCTGCGCCATGGCCTCCTGGGCGCCCTGCACCGGGGTGACGTACTGCACGTAGGCGGCGACCTGGGCGGCGACCTCGGGCTGGTAGTAGTAGTCGATCAGCTTCTCGACGTTCGACTTCTGAGTCGAGCCGATCGGGATGAGGAAGTTGTCGGCCCACAGGGTGCCGCCCGACTCGGGCAGAGCGAACTCGAACTTGTCCCCCACCTCCGCGTTGATCGACGAGATGTCGCCCGACCACACGATGGCGGCGAGGGTGTCCTCGTTCTTCAGGTCGTCCGCGTAGGAGTTGCCCTTGATGTTGCGGATCTGACCGTCGGTCACCTGCTTCTGGAAGGCGTCGAGCGCGTTGTTGAACTGGTCATCGCCCCAGCTCGAGCTCGACGGATCGACGCCCTGGCTGAGCATGATCAGGCCGATCGTGTCGCGCATCTCACTGAGCACGCCGACGCGCCCCTTCAACGCCGGGTCCCACAGATCGTCGAGGGTCTTGATGCCGTTGGGCACCTTCTCCTTGTTCCATGCGACGCCCGCGAAGCCGGTCTGCCACGGCACGGAGTTCGCGCGACCGGGATCGAATCCGGGGTTCTGCAGACTCGCCGCGAGGTTGGCGCTGACGTTCGGGAGCTTCGACTTGTCGAGCGCCTGGGTGAACCCGGACTGGATCCAGATGCCGGCCATCCAGTCGGTGAGGCAGACGGTGTCCGCGCCGATCCCCTGGCCGAGCGCGAGCTGGTCGCGAACCTTGGCGAAGTACGTGTTGTTGTCGTCGACGGCGACGTCGTAGTTGACGGTGATGCCGGTGTCCTTCTGGAAGGCCTCGAGGGTCGGGTAGCCGCCCTTGTCGTCCTCGTCGAGATAGAAGGCCCAGTTCGCCCAGGTGAGCTGCTTGACGGTGTCGGACATGTCGGTGGCGGGCGTCAGGCTGGGCGACGCACCGCCGGTGCCGCCGCCGACGCGCCCGGTGCAGGCGGCGAGGAAGGCGGCGAGCGAGAGCCCGCCGACGCCGGCGACGAAGCCACGGCGGGTGAGTTGGGACGCACGCGCCTGCGCGATGAGCGCGCGAACGGTGGGATCTTCGGGCAGCGGACCTCGGGGCATGATGACTCCTCTGTGCGGTGCGGAACTCTCTCGGGACTCCCGATCCTGTCAGCAACTATGGCGAAAGACTACGGATATCGTCGGCTGAAACATAGATTTCACATGTATCGCGATTCCGGTACCCTTCCGAGCGTCGGAATCCGCAGTAGCGTGGAGTCCACGACCTCGACCGCGGAGGAGGAGCATGGCCGGACGCGACGCGCTCGACGAGACATCCAAGCTGATCATCGAGCAGCTGCAGGAGGACGGCCGGCGCTCCTACGCGCGCATCGGCGCCGCGGTGGGGCTCAGCGAGGCGGCAGTGCGCCAGCGCGTGCAGAAGCTGATCGACAGCGACGTCATGCAGATCGTCGCCGTCACCAACCCGCTGCAGGTCGGGTTCCCGCGTCAGGCTCTCGTCGGCCTGCGGGTCAGCGGAGACACCCGCATCGTCGCGGCCGCGCTCGAGAAGCTCGAAGCCGTCGACTACGTGGTCCTCACCGCGGGCAGCTTCGACATCGTCATCGAGGTCGTCTGCGAGTCCGACGCCGAACTCAGCGAGCTGCTGAACTCCCGCATCCGCACCCTCCCCGGTGTGCTCAGCTCGGAGACCTTCGTCTATCTCGAGCTGCGCAAGCAGTCCTACAACTGGGGCACACGCTGATCAGCGCCGCCGCGGGGTCTGCAGCACGGTCGCCGCGACGACGCTGACCGCACCCGCAGCCCGCAGGGCCGCGGCGGCCTCGTGCAGCGTCGCTCCGGTCGTGACGACATCGTCGACGACGAGCACGCGCAGCCCGGCCACCACGCGCCGCACGCGCATGCTCCCCTCGGCGTTGCGATGACGGGATGCCTCGTCGAGACCGCGCTGATCGGCCACCGGGCGCACGACACGGAGCCCTCCCGTCGTGCACAGCCGGGCGCGCGCCGCGATCTGCTCGAGCGGAACGAAGCCGCGCCGGCGCACAGCGGCGCGAGAGCTCGGGACGCGGACGATCACATCGACCGCAGCCGAAGACGCCGCAGCCTCGGCGGATGCGCGAAGCAGAGGCGCAAGGCCCGCCGCGAGAGCACCCTGCCCGGTCTGTTTCGCCGCCCGTAGCACCCGCGCGGGCATCCCGTCGAACTCTCCCCCGCTCCACACGCTCAGACCGCCCTCGAGAGTGCGTCGAGAGACGCGCGGCACGAGCGCGACCCGACACGCGGCGCACAGAACCCGGCCGTCTGCGCCGCACCCGGCGCACCGCACGGGAAAGGCGAGGGCCGCGGCATCCGCGAACGCCTCACGCACCAGCCAGCGCGCTTCCGCCCATCCGCTCATCGTCATGCGACGATCCTCCGAGACACCCGCCGGGCGCGCGTGCGGGTCCGGCGAGACGGAGGACACCGCGCTCCAGATCCGTGCGGGGGAGGAATCAGGGGCTCGTCAGCGGCGACCCCTGCTGGGTGCCCAGCACCGAGACGCCCGTGCTGTCCTGCTGCCAGGTCGTGCCCGATCGGATGAACACGGTGCCGTTGGAATCGAGCACACGGGCGATGGTCGGCACGTTCACGCCGGCGATGGCCACGGCTCCCGGCGGGGCGTCGACGGTCGTGGCGACGCCGCCGATCTGCACGGTGGCGAACTGCGCCGTCGAGCCGCTGCCCGAGATCACTCCGAGCGTCGATTCGTCGAGCCAGGCGACGTCGCTCGCGCCCGCCGGGAAGCTCAGCAGTGTGACGGCGTCACCCAGCGACTTCGGAACCCCCTGCGCGTCGCGCACGACGCCGGCGACCATGAGCACCGACCGGCCCCCCGAGATGACGAGCGCAGCGATGCGTGTGCCGTCGCGCGAGACCTGGAGCGCATCCACGCGGCTCGCACCTCCCCACGGCGATGAGATCGCGATGCGCGTCGCCCCCGTCCCCGCCGCGACGAGCGCGGACGGCGACGTATGCGGGACACTCCAGATGTAGCCGAACGGATCGATCGACGGCGCGATGAGTCCGGCGCGCTGGTCGAGGGCTGCGGGGCCGGCGGCATCCACCCGGGTCACCGCGCCGTTGCCCGCCAGCACCGCCGCCGTCGTCCGGTCGTCGCTCAGCTCCACCGAACGCGGGGAGAGAGCGGCCACCGCCGCCGAGACGCCGGGCAGCTCGTCGACCTGCCCGGCGGCGATGAAGCCGAAGCCCTTGGCGGTGAGGGCGAGAGTGCGGGAGTCGACGCGGGTGTCACGCGAGGGCGCCGGAGTCACGTCGAGGGCCGAACCGGCGATCGAGAGTGTCACCGACGTCACCTGCCCGGTCGAGGCGAGACTGTCGGTGAGCTGTGCCTGCATGCGCGACAGCGTGGTCTGATCCGACGTGAGAGCCGACTCCTTGAGGTCCACCTGCGCGACACCGTTCACGACCGGCACCGAGGGGCTCCCCAGCGACACCGTCTCCGGGAACGCCGAGACGACGCTCTTGGCGAGCCAGGGGCTCGGCTGTCCGTTGATGAGGGCCGCGGCGATGCGCGTCGACGCGTTGAGGGTCGGGAACCAGCGCACGTCCGGCACGAGGAACGTCCAGGTCGGGTCGTAGTACATGAGCGAGTACGCCCGGAACACGCTCTTGAAGAGGTCCTGATCGAGCACGATGCCGTTCGGGGCCGAGGTGATGCGCCACCCCGCCGGCAGCTTGGTGAGAGTGAACGTGAGCGGCGGAGCAGCGGCCTCGGCGACCGCCGTGTAGGCGCCCTCGCCGTCGACCGTCGCGGTCGGCGAGAGCGAGACGGTGACGGTCGCCGAGCTCTGATCCGACGACGCGACGGCGATCGAGCGTGCGGAGAGCACGTCGACGGTCGCCCCCGCATCCGGGCGCCAGCTGTCCACTGCCGTGCCCGTGAGGAACTCCCGCGCCGTGGCCCACCCGCCGGCGGGTCCGGAGCCGGCGTTGAGGAAGCCGTCCACGATCTGCTCGGGGGTCGCGCCGACCTGCGGACCGTTCGGCTTGAACTGCACGTCGGGCACATCGGGCTCGGCGGTGCTCGAGAGCCCCTCGTGCACGGCTCCCGTCATGGGCAGTCCCGCGCACCCGACGAGCGCGAGAGTCAGCGCGCCGACGAGCACGAGTGAGCGGATGCCGCGCCTCATCGCTTCTCCTTCGCGTCACGCTCGGGGGCGAGCACCGCGATCGGCTCGGTGAGACCGAGACTGTCGAGCACGGAGGTCTCGTCGGACACGTCCACGACGACCGGCGACACGAGCTCCCCGTCGATGTCGCGGCGAGGGAGGGTGAGGACGAAGTTGCTCCCGCGCCCGAGGTCCGACCACACGGCGAGAGTGCCGCCGTGCAGCCGCGCGTCGCCGAGGGAGATCGACAGGCCGAGGCCGGTGCCGCCGATCGTGCGCCGCCGGGACGGATCCGCACGCCAGAACCGGTCGAACACGCGCTCGACGTCCTCGGGCCGCATGCCGAGACCGTAGTCGCGCACACCGAGGGCGACAGCATCCTGATTGCTGTCGACCGTGACGACGATCGGACGCCCCTCACCGTGTTCGATGGCGTTGCCGAGCAGATTGCGCACGATGCGACGCACCCGTCGAGGATCGAGATCGACGAGGGAGTAGCCGCCGGGCGCGACGAGCCGCACCTCGCTCCCCCGCTGGTCGGCGAGCTGCTGCATCGAGCCGATCACGTCCTCGGCGAGCTGGGCGATGCTCGTGGGCTCGCGTTCCAGCTGCACCGAACCGGCGTCATACCGGCTGATCTCGAGCAGGTCGTCGAGGAGGACCTGGAATCGCTGGACCTGGGTCGAGAGCAGCTCGGCGGCACGCGCGGCCGCCGGCTCGAAGTCGTCGCGCCGGTCGGCGAGCACATCGGAGGCGAGCCGGATGGTCGTCAGCGGTGTTCGCAGCTCGTGCGACACATCCGACACGAAGCGCTGCTGCACGAGGGAGAGGTCGGCGAGCTCCTTGATCTGCGACTGGATGCTGTCGGCCATCGCGTTGAACGACCGACCGAGCGTCGCGAGCTCATCGGCTCCCCGCACGTTCAGGCGCACGTCGAGGTCGCCGGAGGCAAGTTTGGCGCTGGTCTCCGCGGCCTGCGCGACCGGCACGGTGATCGAGCGCAGCACGAGCCAGGAGATGCCCGCGATGATGGCGACGAGCGCGAAGCCGACGATCCAGAGGATGCCCTGCACGAACGCGAGGGTCTGCGCGGCGGCGCTCAGGTCGTAGGCGATGTAGAACTCGTATGCGCCGACCCCGGGCACCGTCAGCTGCTGGCCCACCACGATGCCGGGAACCGTCGAGCCGTTGGCCAGCGTCACCGGAACCGACTGCCAGAACTGCGCGCTGGAGCTGCTCTGCACCTGCGACCGCAGCTCGGGGGACGGGGCGCTCGTCGGGAAGCCGGTGGAGGTGAAGTCGAGGGGCGCGATCGAGGAGGGCGCGGTGTCGGTGCGGAACGCGGCGATCAGATCGCTCGAGGACTGACGCGAGAGCGTCACGAGCACGCTGTTCATCAGGTTGCGCACGTTCACGCTGTCGCCCTGCGTCTCGGACGAGTCGAGCGTGCGCTGCGCCTCGATGCGCGCGCGGCTCGCGTCACCGAGCGCCTGCTGCAACCGGGACTGGAACAGGTCGTTCTGGATGGCGAGGGCGAGCCCGACGCACGCCGCGATCACGGCGAGCGCGGTGAGGGCGACGGTCGCGACGACGGTGCGCACCCGAAGCGAGTGGCGCCACACGCCGGCGAGCTGACGCGGCCATTCCCGCCACCCGCGCAACGCGACCAGCAGACGATCGACCGGCGAACGCTGCGCGGACCCGCTCATGTCGTCACACGATCGCGCCGGCGCGGTAGCCCACACCGCGCACCGTGGTCACGATGCGCGGGTTGTCGGGGTCGCGCTCGACCTTGGCGCGCAGACGCTGCACGTGGACGTTGACGAGCCGCGTATCGGCCTTGTAGTGGTATCCCCACACCTGCTCGAGGAGCATCTCCCTCGACCAGACCAACTGCGGCTTGCCGGCGAGCGCCGTCAGCAGTTCGAACTCCAACGGGGTGAGCGCGATCGGAGCGTCACCGCGGCGCACCTCGTGCGCGGCGACGTCGATGGTCAGATCGCCGATGCGCAACGACTCGCTCGGAGCGGCGGGAGTCGGCCGGAGCCGGGTGCGGATACGGGCGACGAGCTCCTTCGGGTTGAAGGGCTTCACGATGTAGTCGTCGGCGCCCGACTCGAGTCCGCGCACGACATCGGCGGTGTCGGTGCGTGCGGTGAGCATGATGATCGGCACCCCGCTCTCCTCGCGGATGCGCGTGCAGATCTCGATGCCGTCCATGCCCGGCAGCATCAGGTCGAGCAGCACCAGATCAGGCTGCACCGACCGCCAGGCGGCGACGGCCGCACCGCCGTCGGCGCAGAACTCCGCGTCGAATCCCTCGGTGTTCAGCACGATGCCGATCATCTCGGCGAGCGCGGTGTCGTCATCGACCACGAGGATGCGGGAAGTCATGCGAGGTGTCGTCCTTGTTCTCCGTCGCCGGCGGCGGTGAGGCCGGAGGGCGGGATCATCACTCCAGAGTAGTCGAACGGCGGCCCGCTCCGAAGGGAGCGGACCGCCGCGCGTCGTGGCTCAGACGAGGTCGAACCTGTCGAGCTCGGTGACCTTCGTCCAGGCCGCGACGAAGTCGCGCACGAACTTCTCGGTCGCGTCGTCGCTCGCGTAGACCTCTGCGACCGCACGCAGCTCCGAGTTCGAGCCGAACACCAGGTCGGCGCGGGTCGCCGTCCAGAGGGCCTCGCCCGAGCCATCCGACGTCGCCTGGAAGGCGTGCGAGCCGGGATCGATCGGAGCCCACGTGGTGCCGAGGTCGAGCAGGTTCACGAAGTAGTCGTTCGTGAGCACGCCGACCCGGTCGGTCAGCACGCCGTGCGCCGAGCCGTCCCAGTTGGCACCGAGCACACGCAGACCGCCCACCAGCACGGTGGTCTCCGGCGCGCTGAGGGTGAGCAGGTTCGCCTTGTCGATCAGCAGATACTCGCCGCGCAGCGTCAGTCCGCGGCGCTGGTAGTTGCGGAAACCGTCGGCCGCGGGCTCGAGGTACTCGAACGACTCGGCGTCGGTCTGCTCGACGCTCGCGTCCGTGCGTCCCGGGTGGAACGGCACCTCGACCTCGACGCCGCCCTCGCGCGCGGCCTTCTCGACACCGGCATTGCCGGCGAGCACGATCAGATCGGCGAGCGAGACGCGCTTGCCCGCGGGCGCATCGGCGTCGAACGCCGCCTTGATGCCCTCGAGAACGGCGAGCACCTTCTGCAGCTGGGCGGGGTTGTTGATCTCCCAGTCCTTCTGAGGCGCGAGGCGGATGCGCGCACCGTTCACGCCGCCGCGCTTGTCGCCGCCACGGAAGGTCGACGCCGCCGCCCACGTGGTGGAGACGAGCTCGGACACGGTGAGCCCGGAGGCGAGGATCTTCTCCTTGAGGGATGCCGCGTCCGCCCCGTCGATCAGTTCGTGATCGACGGCGGGCACCGGGTCCTGCCAGATGAGCTCCTCGGCGGGCACCTCGGGGCCGAGGTAGCGCACCTTGGGACCCATGTCGCGGTGGGTGAGCTTGAACCAGGCGCGCGCGAAGGCGTCGGAGAAGGCGTCCTGGTCGGCGGCGAAGCGACGCGAGATCTTGTCGTACTCAGGATCGAAGCGCAGCGCCAGGTCGCTGGTGAGCATGCGGGGCTCGCGACGGCCGTCGGAGTGCGCGAGCGGTACGAGGTCGCTTCCGGCGCCGTCCTTCGGACGCCACTGCCACGCACCCGCGGGGCTCTTGAAGAGCTCCCACTCGTAGCCGTAGAGGATGTGGAAGAACTCGTTGTCCCAGCGCGTCGGGTGATAGGTCCAAGTGACCTCGAGCCCGCTGGAGATCGTATCGTCGCCCGTGCCGGTGCCGTGCGTGTTCTTCCAACCGAGGCCCTGCTGCTCGAGCGGCGCACCCTCGGGGTTCTCCCCGACGGTCGTGTCGGGGGCTGCCCCGTGCGTCTTGCCGAAGGTGTGGCCGCCGGCGATGAGGGCCACCGTCTCCTCGTCGTTCATCGCCATGCGGCGGAACGTCTCGCGGATGTCGCGGGCCGACTTCAGCGGGTCGGGCTCGCCGTTGGGACCTTCGGGGTTGACGTAGATGAGACCCATCTGCACGGCGGCGAGGGGCTTCTCCAGGTCGCGGTCGCCCGAATAGCGCTCGTCACCGAGCCAGGTGGTCTCGGGCCCCCAGTAGACGTCGTCGTCGGGCTCCCAGACGTCGACGCGCCCGCCGGCGTAGCCGAACGTGCGGAAGCCCATCTCCTCGAGCGCGACGTTGCCGGCGAGGATCAGGAGGTCGGCCCAGGAGATCGACTGGCCGTAGGTCTTCTTGACCGGCCACAGCAGGCGCCGCGCCTTGTCGAGATTGACGTTGTCGGGCCAGCTGTTCAGGGGCGCGAAGCGCTGCTGCCCGGCCCCGGCGCCGCCGCGGCCGTCGAAGATGCGGTAGGTGCCGGCGCTGTGCCATGCCATGCGGATGATGAGCGGACCGTAGTTGCCGAAGTCGGCCGGCCACCAGTCCTGGGAGGTGGTGAGCACCTTCGCGATGTCGGCCTTCACAGCGGCGAGGTCGAGCGCCTCGAACGCCGCCTTGTAGTCGAACTCCTCGCCCACCGGGTTCGCGACCGCGGGGTTCTTCGCGAGGATGCGCAGGTTCAGGCGCTCGGGCCACCACACGCGGTTCGCGTCGCCCGCGGTCGGCGAGGGAAGGCGCCCCTCGGGTGCGCTGTCGCCGGGGGCGGATCCGACGGGAAGGCGCGTCTCATCGGCGCCGTCGTGGGGCACCGGGCAGCCGGTCGTGATGTCGGTCATCTCGTTCCTTTCGTGGGGGTCTGGGGGATGTCTGCGGGGGCGGCGCACGCGGCGCACAAGCCCCAGAAGGTCACGTCGGCGGTGTCGAGCACGAAGCCGCGCGTGTCGTCGGGCTGGAGGCAGGGCGCCTCGCCGATCACACAGTCGACGTCCTCGATGCGCCCGCACGAGCGGCAGACGAGATGGTGGTGGTTGTCGGCCACCCGCCGTTCGTAGCGCCCGGGGTGGCCGGCGGGCTCGATGCGTCGCAGGAGTCCCGCGCCGCTGAGGTCGCCGAGCGCGTTGTAGACCGACTGCAGACTCGTGCCGGGCAGTGCGTCGCGCACGCGCGCGAACACGTCGTCGGCGCCGAGGTGCTCGTCCGGGCGCACGGCGGCGAGCACCGCGCGCCGTGTCTCGGTGACCCGCAGCCCCGCTCGCCGGATGGCGGCATCCGCGTCGCTGTCGTGTATGTGGGGCACACCCCCAACGCTAGCGCTGTTTTTGAGTGAATCAAAAAAGAACGCGACGTGACGAGTCGGTGTCAGCGGGCCAGCGCGTCGTGGGTCAGCACGACCCACCCCTGCGGCACCGACAGGCGTTCGGTGTGCGCCGCGCACAGGTCGTGCGCGTGCGGATCACCCGCGCGTCCCAGCGGGCCGAGAGCGGCCATCCGGTCGCCGTAGTCGTAGGTCAGCGTCGCGACGGCTTCCCGGGCGCACCCGATCTTCGAACACAGTCGCCCTCGCACGGCTCGACCCTACGCGCGGTCGCGCATCGCCCGACGCTGCCGCGCCGGGCTCAGCCGCCGAAGGCCGCGACGTTCCAGAGATACACGGCGAGCGCGAGCACCGCCGTGATCGCAGAGCCTGCGATCGGAAACCACGCGGTGCGCGCACCGTGCGCCTTGAACGCCACCGCTCCCGCCGCGGCGACGAGCCACAGCACGACCGCGACGATCGTGTAGACCACGGTGTTCCAGTAGACCGGCGCCGTGCTGCAGCCCGGGGCGCACGACGGCGACAGCCACCAGGTCGACCAGGCGAAGAACGAGCCCGCCGCGGCGACCAGCAGCTGCACGACGAGAAGGATGCCGGTGGCCCGCGCCACACGCAGGTGCGTCGCGAGGGACGGTACCGAGCCGTCAGTGCGCGCGGAGCGTGCGTTGGAGGAAGGCATAAGCGTCATTCGTGAAATCCACCATGTAATCGTTGTGGAGCTCGATCGCGTTGGGGGCAAGACCGCTCTGGCAGAATGCATCTCCCGCGACGCAGTACGAGCGGATCTTGGAGGTCGTCTGCGGCTGGCTCGCTCCCGCAGGGGTGTCTTCCCAGGTGTATTGAGCGAGCATCGCGAGGCTTTCGGCCCTGCGAGGGAAGATACCCCATCCGGTGCCGGAACCGGGAGCATTCCACGGCTCGCCGGGCACGTAGCTCGGATCGCCGAACAGCACGACACCCGTGATCATCGCGCGCTCCTGCGCGGTGAGACTGAATCCGCTGGCCGCGCCGAACTCGTTCTGCGGCGCAAGGGTCTGCAGGATGACGTGCGCACCCTGGGAGTGACCGGCGAGCACGACCTTGGGCGGAGTGGCGCAGCCGGCGAGTTCGTCCAGCTCGGCCTTCAGGGCCCGCGCGCCTTCGTTCATGCTGCCGAGGTAGAAGCCGTCCAGCGACGCCGGGTAGTCGAGGCTCTCGACCCAGGCGGTCGTCCCGGAGGCCGAGGCATCCATCGTGAACCGCGCCGCGAGCCCCGCGACCTGGCCGAATCCGCCGTCGTTCCACGTGCGCCCACCGTCGCCCGAATCGGTGCCGGCCGGCGCTCCCGTGCCGCGCACGCCGATGAAGACGACGTCGGCGTCACACTTCGCGGAAACCGTCGTTGCGGCGCGTGAGGAGGCGGTGGCGGGCGCGCTTATCAGCGCCACCAGTCCCATTCCGATCACCGACACCGCGAGGACGGCGGCAACGACTCGTTGCCTGAGCGAGCCCACGCCACCCCTTATCCCCGAGCATGGTCAAAGTACGCCCCGACCGTAGGTTACGGGCGACCCTGTGACCTGTCTGTAGGTAGATCGGGGGACAAATCGGTGCGGCCGACGGCTCGTTAGGCTAGCCGAATGATGCGTCGACGTTCCCGCCGCAGTGCCCGTGCGCTGCCCAGCCGGCACGGACGACACGGCCGCGAGGGCCGCAGCGCCGTCGTCCGCCCGCCGCTTCCCCCGCTCGAGACGCGTGTCGACCGCTTCGACCTCGCTGTCGGGAGCACCGCGGAATTCCTGCGCGGCGCATGGGAGGAGCTGCGGGAGGTGCGGTTCGAGATCGCGGACCTGCCGTCCGCCGAGACGCCGACCGGAGTGCCGCGGTGGAGCGTCGATGCGACACAGAAGCGCATCGTGCTCTATCGGCTTCCCATCGAGCGGATGAGCAGGCTCCATCGAAACGACGAGCACCACCGGCGCATGATCGTCGAGAGCTGCGTGTTCCGTGCGGCCGCAGAGTACCTCGATCGCGATCCGTGGGATCTCGGGCCCGAGCGGTTCCGTTTCCTCTGAGCTGTCTCAGCGATCGACGATGACCGTGACCTGCGCGGTCTGGCTGGCCGACGCCGCCACCGGGTAGGACGCCAGCTGCCCGGTGGCGCTGTAGCCTACGCTCGCGCTCACGGGCGCGCTCGCCGACAGCACGTAACCGGCGCCGCTGACCACCGGGACGGCGACGGACCCGGACGCGGGAACGGACACGGTGGTCGCCGAGCCGCCCGATGTCGGAGTGAGCGTGACGGATGCCGCGGCCTCGCCCGCTGCGATGGTGAGCACCGGTGACGGGCCTGCCGCGACGGCGACGATCGCATCGTCGGTGAGGCTCGGCGCCGCGGAGTACCACGCGAAATCCGAACCCTCACCGAGTCCGGTGGCCTGCCACACGGCGGCGACGACCGGGGCGGACGCGGTGACGGTCACAGTGACGCTTCCGGCCGCGAGGCCCGGAAGCTCCAGCTCGGTGGGGATCCCGGCCGCGAGCGGGATCTGCCGTGTCGAGAGCTGGCCGCCGCCGACCGCCGCGACCGTCACGGTCGCCGTCGTCGCGACGTCGGCTGAGAGGGCGCGCAGCACCGTCACCGGCGACGAGCCCTGGGCGCCGACGGCCGATGACGGCATCGTCACTCCGGGGATCACGACCCGTGTCGCTGCCTCCGCTGTCGCGGTGATCTGGTCGATCCCACCAGGGAGCAGGGTGCGGGTGAGACTCGACTGCAGGGCGGCGACGATGGCGGCGCCCGTGGCGCTCACGCGCAGCACCGGAGCCTCTTCGCCGGGCACGAGGCCGGCCAGCGGCAGCACGCGCTGGGATCGCGCCGGGACGACGAGGTTCTGACCGCCGGTCGGGCTCAGCGCGCCCTGCGAGCCGTAGGCCGTGATGTCGACCGTGGCCGGTACGTCCTCGGGGTTGGTGAGCACCACGACATCGGCGTATCCGGTCGTCGCGGCACCGCCCACGAGCCACTGCTGGGAGCGAGACGAGGTGCAGGCGCTGGCGGCGAATCCGCGCAGATCGTCGGCGCTCACCGAGCCGGACTGTGCGGCGGCCACGCCGACGCGAGCGCCGTTGGCCGGCGCCTGAGTGATCGTGGCCGGCGCGGAGCCGGGCACGGCCGGGCTGGAGACCCGTCCGAGGACCGGGTCGCCACCCGAGGCCGACGCCGTCGTCACCGCGACCGGACCCGCGTTGTCGAAGGCGGCGATGTCGGTGGAGCTGCGCCCCACCCCGATGAGCGGGCCGGTGCACGCAAGCGTCGTCGAGGATGCGGCCGGGGCCGCCGTGACGGCCGACTTGTCCGCGGCGACGATCGGCCAGGGCGCAGCCGCGGCGACACCCACGGCGAGGACGAGCGCCACGGCGACGGCGGCGCCCACGATCAGACGCGTGGACGTGGCCGCCCAGAACACGACGCGTTCGCGGGTCATCGGTCGTCCTCCCGAGCGCGCGGACCCACGACACGCGGGGTCTGGCGGGCGAGTCGCCGAGACGCGGCGGTCGGCAGCGAGAGCAGCAGCGCGATGACGACGATGGCGAGCTGCCCCACCCCGACCAGCGTGGCAGTGGCGGTGACGGATGCCGCGGCATCCGCTCGGGGCACGACCCCGGCGCGCACGGCCCAGAGCTCCCCCTTGGGAGTGAGGCCGACATCCGCGAGCTGCGCGTTCTGGTTCAGGGCGGCGGCTGCGGCGAGACGGGTCGCGCGAGCCGCGTCGGTCTCAGAGCCCGGCAGCGTCGGGATGAGGATGTATCCCACACCGGCGGAGGCGAGCGCCGCGAGCGGAGCGTCGGCGCCGGAGGAGAGTGTGTCGACGACCAGACCGGCGAACTGGACGGACGCCCCGGACGCCGACGTACGCGTGGCGAGCAGGGTCGACTGGCCGTCGAGGGTGGCGCCGCCGTTCCAGACGACGTCGAGAGAGATCGCTCCCGAGGAGAGCGGAGTGACGACGGCGGTCGCGACGTTCGGCGTGGTACGGGTCTGCGCGTCGACGAAGGCGGGCACCGTCGAGTCGGGGCCGTTGGTGATCTCGAGCGCGCCACGCCGCTCGGACGCGAGCAGCGGCAGGACGGCTGCCGCGCCGAGCACGACCAGGACGGCGATCGTGACGCCGCGTGCCGCCGCGGCCCGGACCGGCAGCCCGGCATCGAGCGTGACGAGCGCAGCGCCGACGACCCCCGCCCACGCCAGACTGAGAGCCGCGCCCGGCCACAGCGCGACGGGCGTGCCGTCGGCGGCGAACGCGACGCTCACCCCGACGGCGAGGAACGCCGTGCCGAGACCGAGGACCACGAGGATGAGGGCCGCGGCCCCCACGAACCAGCGCGGCGTGAGCAGCGAGGCCAGCGCCACGATCGCGAGCGGGGCCAGGAGCAGCGCCGGCGCCCACGTGGGGAGCCCGGGCAGGTGAGCGGAGACGAGCTGCTCCCACCCCCCGAGTCCATCCACGGGGAATCCGGCCACGAGCGCCAGGCGACCCGCGGCATCCGCGCCCGCCCCACCGGAGACGGTGATGCCCGGGTCGGCCAGGAGGCCCCACGGAGTGCCGGCGTTGATCTGTGCCCAGGCGAGGGGCAGGAAGACGACGACGGCCGGGATGATCGTCCACACGACCTGCGCGACACCCCGCCCCCCGCGCGCGACCACTGTGGAGATGACGGCCAGCACCCACAGCGCCACGAGCGCAGGAGCGAGGGACGGCGACGCCGCCCAGACCACCACCATCACGAGGGAGGCCGTGCCGGCGGAGGCCCACGACCGATGCGCCACCGCGCCGGCGTAGAGCAGCCACGGGAGGGCGAGGTGCGCGATCAATGCCGCCGGCCGACCGTCGACGAGCGCCACCAGGAAGGTGGGTGCGAGCGCCCACAGCACCGCACCGAGGATGCGCAGCGAGTCGCGGGAGGTGATCCGGGTGGCGGCGAACCAGCCGCCGAGAGCAGCGAGCGGCAGCGCGGCGATCCAGAGCACGACCAGCGCGCGCGACGGTGCCCCGGGAGAGAGGGTTCCGATCAGCGCGAGCAGGGCGGAGAACGGATCGGAGGGGATCGCGGCGTCCAATCCGACCGAATGGGCGCCGTACAACGCGTTCGCCCAGAGCTGCGAGAGCGTCGATGACAGCGGAGCCAGTGCTCCTCCGCCGAGCGTGGGCCAGGCCAGCAGAGCCGGGAATGCCGCGATGGAGACCACGAGCGCGGCCAGCACGACCCAGGCTCCGCCACCCGCGAAGAAGCGCAGCTCCTCGCGCGTCGGGCGGGCCGCGGCATCCGGATCACCGTCGGCCTCGACCCGCGTTCGCAGGTCCGAGCGGGAGATGCGCAGCAACGACAGAGACGACCACGCAGCCACCCGCGCGCGGCGGATGCGTGAACGCGACCGGGCGAGCGCGGCGGGCCGCCAGGCGGCGACGAGACCCGCACCCCATTCGGGGAGCACGAGCGCCGGGCTCTTGGCCACCAGGTGCATCACCGTGCGCCACAGAGTGATCGGGAGCAGGGTCAGCCAGTGGAGCGGGACGGCCCCCGCGGGGGCGTACGCGAGGCGCCGATGCAGTTGGGCCGTGCGGGTCGCGAACGCCCGAAGCCGACGGCGACGACGGGTGTCGGGGCTCGGCAGACCGGCGACACCATCACCCGCCACCGCGACCACGGCGCGGGGCTGCACGGTCACGCGATGCCCGGCGAGTCGGGCCCGGATGCCGAGGTCCAGCCCCTCGTCGGCACCGGCGAGCGCGTCGTCGAGACCGTCGAGCGCCCGCCACACCGAGGTGCGCACGAGGATGCCGCGCACGTCGGCGCCGAGCACGTCTTCCACGTGGTCATGCTGGCCCTGGTCGAGTTCGTCGTCCGCCAGGCCGATACGGCGCCCACCGTGGGTGAGGGTCTCTCCGAGCGAGACGATGAGCGCGGTGTCGTCGGCGCTCACGACCTTCGGGGCGACGGCCGCGACCGTCTGGGAGATCTCCAACGCGCCGACCAGGCGCGCGAGAGCATCGGGGGCGGGGGCGGTGTCCTGCGCGAGAAGCCACACCGCGTCGCCCGAGAGGCGCGCAGTCGCGAGCCGCAGGGCCTCCGCGAACGAGACGGCCGACCCCGCCGTGATGACGCCTTCGGCACCGGAGGTCCCGGCGATGTCGAGCACTTCGCCGGTTCCACCGCACACGACGATGGTCAGCGCGTCGATCTGACGGGTCTGCCGGGAGAGCGCGTCGAGCGTGGCGCGAAGATGCGCCGCGGCCGGGACGCGCCCGTCGGGGCGGACGACGAGGAGAGCGTGGACACGGTCGGGCATGACGTGGTCAGCCTAGGTGAGCGTCGACGCACTCCCCCGCGCCGCGCCGAGCGGCGCCGCATTGGGTGGAGGTCAGGCGCGACGCTTGAGCTTGCGGCGCTCCCGCTCGCTCAGCCCGCCCCAGATGCCGAAGCGTTCGTCGTTCTCGAGCGCGTAGTCGAGGCATTCGCCGCGGACGTCGCAGGTGGAGCAGATGCGCTTGGCGTCGCGGGTCGATCCGCCCTTCTCGGGGAAGAACGCCTCGGGGTCCGTCTGCGAGCAGAGAGCGTCCGTCTGCCACGAGAGCGGATTGTCGTCGTCGACCTCGGGGCGGCGTACGCCCGGGACGCCCAGGAACACCGGATCGACGAACCAGTTGCCGGGAACACTCGATCGGTACTGCGATGCCGACATCTCGTTCTCCCCTCCGCGTCCACCCGAAGCGCGTATGTAAATTACAGCGGTGTCATTCGGATTGGTCAAGTCGCGGATCATAAACACTCAACCATGAGTCGAAGGTTTGCGACGCGCCGGTCTGGCAGAGGTTTCAGCCCGCGTTCCCACCCGGCTCAGCCACAAACGCCTCACCCACGCCCGACAGCCGGACGACGGACTCATCGGCTGTCAGGAACACCGCGCCCCCGGGGACGAGAGCGATGGAGGTCGCGGCCTCACCGCCCGCGACCGACGGGGTCCCGGCCGTCGCCAGCACGATCGCCGGCCCCGAGATCGGCACCTCGACCGCACCGCCCTCGAGGCTCACCCGGGTGAGCGCGAAGTCGGGGATCGCCGGCGCGTAGCGTCGCACCGCGCCGGACACGACAGGCGCCAGCAACGGTGGCGCCGACGGACGGGTGTCGACGATGCGCAGCAGTTCGGCGACGTCGATGTGCTTCGGCGTCAACCCGCCCCGCAGCACATTGTCGCTCGCGGCCATCAGTTCCACCCCGAGGCCCGACAGGTAGGCGTGCAGGATGCCGGCCGGCAGGTAGACGGCCTCGCCGGTGCCGAGAGACACGTGGTTCATGAGCAGCGCGACCACGACGCCGGGGTCGCCCGGATTCATCGCCGCGACGCGGGTGAGGGCCTCGAGGCTCGCGGTGGGCTCGGCGGCGAACGCCGCGCGGGCCGCGGCATCCGGGGACTGCAGCGCCGCACCGACCGCGGCGGCGACCTCGTCACCCTCGCCCAGCACCCACGCGAGCACGGCGGCGAGCACGTCGGCATCGTCCTTCCCGGCGAGCCGGTCGGCGAGAGCGGAGACACCGAGCGCCTCGACGAGAGCCCGGGATGCCGCGACCGGCCGCAGCCCTGCCAGCGCGTCGAATCGGGCGCTCAGCGCCACCAGGATCTCGGGCTTGTGATTGTCGTCGCGGTAGTTGCGCGCCGCGTCATCGCGCGCGAGCCCCGACGCCTCCTCCGCGGCGAACCCGGCCTCGGCCTCGGCCTTCGACGGGTGCACCTGGATCGAGAGGGGCGCCGCGGCGGCGAGGAGCTTCAGCAGATACGGGAGGGGGCGTTCGCCGCGCGCCGTCAGCCACGCGTCGAGCGTCGGGGACCCCGGTGCGCCGACGAGCGCCGGAGACGCCGGATGGTCGCCGAACCAGGTCTCGGCCTCGGGCCGGCCCGACGGCGCACGGCCCTCGAGGTCGGCGATGAGAGTACTCGAACCCCAGGCGTAGTCGCGCGGAGCGTTGGACAGCGTCACGATCACCCTGTCAGCCTAGGCGGGCGCGACTACGCTGAGATCACGATGGCCGTGCACTCGAGACACCCGATCGCCGCGCCGCCCGCCGCCCCGCTCCGCGAGACGACCCCGCACCTGCTGCTGCGCGCGTGGTGCCTCGTCGCGCTCGTCATCCTGGTGGGTCTCCCTCTCTGGGCATCGCTGCTCGGCCCCGACGTCGCCGAGCTGCTGCTCGCCGCCTCGCTCGTGGCCACGCTCGCGATCTGGCTCTTCGGCCGCGGGCGCCTCGCCTGGCGCCGGCTGCCGTGGGCGGCGCTCGCGTTCGTCGTCGTCGCGGCGACGACCATCGCCCTCTCCCCCGATCGGGCGACGCTCTGGCCCGCGGCACTCGCTCTCGCGTCCGCCGCGGTGCACGGCCTCTTCCTGGCGAGTGTGCTGACGTGGGTCGAGCTCGTGATCGCGCTTTCGTCGGCGGCGTCGTGGGTGCTCGGGGCCGGACTCGCGCTGGAGGCGTGGGCGGCGACCGTGCTGCGCGGACCTCTCGAGGGCGCGACCGGGCTCCTCGTGAGCGACGGATCGCTCTGGCGTCTCGGCTCGATCACCGGTGGCCTCGGATCCCCCGACGTCCTCGCGGCGACGGCCCTCACCGGCCTCATCGCGACCGGCGCCCTGCTGCGTGCTCGGGCATCACGGCGCGGGGTGCGCGGGATCGTCCTGGCGCTGCAGCTTGTGATGTTCGTGCACGCCTGGTCGCCCGCGGGCGCGGCGGCCGCACTCGCGGTCGGGCTCGTGCTCACCACCCAGCTCCTCATGCGGACCGTGCGGCGTTTCGGCGGACGCACGCCGCTGTACGCCGCGTACACGGCCGCCGCCGTGGTGCTCTCGCTCATCGTGGTCGTGCTGTGGCCGCGGGAGGTGACCATCGCTCCGGCGTGGAGCGGCCTCTGGCTCACCGCCGGCCCCGTCGCGACGGTGCTCGGCGCCGCGGCACTGGCCGGCGCCGTGTGGCGATCGTGGTTCTTCGGCGTGGACCGACCGAGATGGGACATCCGCGACGACCGTCCCTACTCGGCGCTCACACTCGTGCCGACCCTCGCTCTGACGGTGACCCTCATCCACTCGGCGACCTCGCCGGCCGGGCTGCCGCCCTCGGCGTGGGCACTCGTCGTCGCCGTGACGTTCGCGATCAAGCGCGCGCCGCGCGTGACCGGCGATGCGCCCGCGCGCGGCGCCGTCTCTGAGCAATGGCGGTCTCGATGACGGATGCCGCCTCCGCCCGCCCGCCCGAACACCCCCTGACCACGCTCCTCGGCTCCGACAGATTCGCGCACGCCTTCACGATGACCGCTTTCCTGGTGGTCTGCTGCCGCACTGTCATCGAACGGACAGCGGGTATCGCGACCTACGTCACCATGGTGGCGGTGCTGTCGGTGCTCGCGGTGGCCGTCCTCCTCGCCCACCGACGCGTCATCTCCCTCCCCCGGCTGACCACGCCGCTCGCCGTCGGATTCGTCGGGTGGGCCGCCCTCAGCCTGCTGTGGAACACCGACCCTCAGGCCGGCCTCGTCTCAGCGGTCTCGATCGTCGCGATCGCGCTCGTCGGGGTCGCGATCGCGAACACCCGCGACACGCTCGAGGTCGTGCACGCGCTCGCCAACGTCGCGCGCATCGTGCTCGTGCTCTCGCTCGCCCTCGAACTGCTCGCGGGTGTCTTCCTCGACCATCCCATCGACGTCCTCGGCATCCAGGGCAACATCGCCTCGCTCGGACCCATCCAGGGCATCTTCGGCACCCGCAACGCCCTCGGGTTCACGGCGGTGATGGCGATCGTGACCTTCGTGATCGAGTGGCGAGCGAACACGGTCTCCCCGTGGCTCTCGCTCGGCTCCGTGCTGCTCGCCGGAGCGCTCGCCCTCCTCACGGGATCGCCGATCGTGCTGGTCGTCGCGATCGCCGGCGCGGTGGCGACATCCGTTCTGCTGATGGTTCGGCACACACGGGCGCCGTATCGGTCCGCCGTGCAGTGGACCCTCGGCGCCGCCGTGCTCGCCAGCATCGTGCTGGCCTACCTGCTGCGCCAGCGCCTCATCACCCTGATCGGCGCCGACAACGACATCAACGCACGCTACGACCTGTGGCTCACGGTGCTGCGATTCGTGCGCAGCCACCCCTTCCGAGGATGGGGCTGGTTCGGACCGTGGATCCCCGGAGACATGCCGTTCTCGGCCATCAACGCCAGCCTGGGCACGACCAACCTGTCGGCGCTGAACGCCTTCTTCGACGCGCTGCTGCAACTCGGCTGGATCGGGTTCGTCCTCTTCTTCGCGCTCTGCGCGACGGCCTTCGTGCGTTCATGGATCGACGCATCCAACCGGCGCTCGGTCGTCTACGCGTGGACGCCGCTCGTGCTCGTCGCCCTCATCGTCTACTCCTTCTTCGAGAGCTTCGCCCTCTCGGGATTCGGATGGCTGCTGCTCGTCGTCTGCGCGACGCGCGCCTACGAGCACCAGTCGCTGTGGGAGTGGCGAGGAAGGCTCGGTAGGATGTGAGGGCTATGGCCGCCGCATCCCCTGCCTTCGACGTGCCCGCCACCACCTCGTTCGACCCCGCGTCGGCGACGATCGCGATCGTCACCTACAACCGGTCGGCGCTGCTGTCGAAGCTCCTCGACAGCATCATCGCGATGGATCCGAAACCGGGCCACGTCGTGATCGTCGACAACGCGTCGGGCGACGACACCACCGAGGTCGTCGAG
>NZ_MEGA01000028.1:0-42978 GCF_001725695.1 Microbacterium sp. SCN 71-21 | reverse complement strand
CCCCGCCGACGCCAACGAAACCGCCACCGCCTGGCTCGAACTCCTCACCCGCCACACCGGGCCCGCCGGCATCGCCCTCTCCCGCCAGAACCTCCCCGTCCTGCCCCGAGAGATCGATGGATTCGCCGGGGCGGAGGGCGTCAGGAAGGGCGCCTATGTGTTGGTGGATGCGGAGGACGGCACCCCCGACGTGATCTTGATCGCGACGGGTTCCGAAGTGCACCTGGCCGTCGAGGCTCGCACGCGTCTCGCGGCCGAAGGAGTGCAGGCCCGCGTCATCTCCGCCCCCAGCCTCGAATGGTTCGCCGAACAAGACGACACCTACCGCGAGTCCGTACTCCCCTCGACGATCAAGGCCCGGGTCTCGGTCGAGGCGGGCTCGACGCTCGGCTGGCACCGGATCGTCGGCGACGCGGGCCGCGTCATCGGCATCGATCACTTCGGCGCCTCGGCGTCGGCCGGCGAGCTGCAGCGCCGCTTCGGCTTCACCGTCGACGCGGTCGTCGCGGCGGCGCACGAGACGATCGAGGCGACAGCGTGAGCACGCCGACGGCCGCCCTCGCCGCGGCGGGCGTGAGCATCTGGCTCGACGATCTCTCCCGCGAGCGCATCGAGTCCGGCGAGCTCGCCGAACTCGTGCGCACCCGCAACGTCACGGGAGTGACGACCAACCCGTCGATCTTCCAGGCGGCCATCACCCGCGGTGCGGGGTACGGGCCGGCACTCGCGCGGGAAGCCGCGGCCGCGGCATCCGTCGATGAGGCCATCCTCCGCATCACGACCGACGACGTGCGCGACGCCTGCGATGTGCTGCGGGAGGTCTACGACGCGACGGGCGGCGTCGACGGACGCGTCTCGATCGAGGTCTCCCCCGAGCTCGCCCACGACACCGAGGGCACCATCGCGCAGGCCTTCGCCCTGCACGCCGCGGTGGCGAGGCCCAACGTGCTGATCAAGATCCCCGCGACCCGCGCGGGACTTCCGGCGATCACCGCCGTGGTGGCGGCCGGGGTGTCGGTGAACGTGACGCTCATCTTCAGCCTCGAGCGCTATACCGAGGTCATCGACGCCTACCTCGCCGGCCTCGAGCAGGCGCGCGCGAACCGCCTCGACCTGACCACGATCCACTCCGTGGCCTCGTTCTTCATCTCGCGCGTGGACACGGAGGTCGACGCCCGGCTCGCGGCGATCGGCACCGACGCGGCACTCGCCCTGCGCGGCCAGGCGGCGCTCGCGAACGCCCGCCTCGCGTACAACCTGTACGAGCAGCGGTTCGAGGAGCCCCGGGTACGGGCGCTGCTCGCCGCCGGGGCGAACCGTCAGCGGCCGCTCTGGGCGTCGACCGGCGTGAAGGACCCGTCCTTCCCCGACACCCGCTATGTCACCGAGCTGGTCGCGCGCGGCACCGTCAACACGATGCCGGCCGCCACCCTCGAGGCGACCTTCGACCATGCGATCATCACGGGCGACACGGTCACCGCCCGCGATGCCGACGCCCGGGCCGTTCTCGACGCCCTCGCGGCGGCGGGGGTCGACTTCGGCGATGTCACGCGGCTGCTCGAAGAGCGCGGAGTCGCGGCGTTCGTCGATTCGTGGGCCGATCTGACGTCAACGGTCGCGGCCGCACTCGCCCCGGCGCTCACGCACTGAGCCCGACCCGGCCGCACGACCCCGGAAGGCGCGCACAGTCGACCGAATCGACAGGCACTCGACGCGGGCCGATTCGAGCCGGTAGTCAGGCCTGCGGCGGCAGCGCGCCGTCAGGCAGCGCCCGCACGGTGCGCGGGCGCGCGCCGGCGAGCACGGCGCCCGCGCTCGCGATCACGACGAGCGCGATGCCCGCGATCTCGAGCAGGGCGAGATGCTGTCCGAGAAGCAGGAATCCCGCCACCGAGGCGGTCGCCGGGCCGAGACTCATCAGCACCGCGAAGACGGATGCCGCGACCCGCCGCAGCGCGAACAGTTCGAGGGCGTACGGGATGGTCGACGACAGCAGCGCGACGGCCGCCCCGAGGCCGAGCAGCTCAGGTCGCACGAGGGCGGAGCCCGCGTCGACGATGCCGAACGGCAGCGAGACCACCGCGCCCGCCGCCATCGCGATCGCGAGGCCGTCGAGTCGGGCGAAGAGCCGCCCCACCCGTGCGGAGGCGAGGATGTAGAAAGCCCAGCTGGCGGCCGCGGCGAGTGCGAACACGACCCCGAGCAGGTCGAGTCGATCCCAGCCGCCCCCGCCCAGGGCCGCCACTCCGAGGGCGGCGATTCCCGCCCAGACGAGGGCGCTCGCACGGCGGGCGACGATGATCGACAGGGTCAGCGGGCCGAGCACCTCGATCGTGACCGTCACACCGAGGGGCAGACGCTCGAGGGCGAGGTAGAACAGACCGTTCATGAGTGCGAGCACGAGCCCGAACGCGAGGGCCGAGAGCCAGGCGTCTCGCGAGAGCCCGCGCAGGCGCGGGCGGGCGATCGCGAGAAGCACGAGCGCCGAGAACACGAGTCTCAGCATCACCATGCCGAGAGGCCCGACAGCGGGGAAGAGCAGCACGGCGATCGACGCGCCGACCTCCTGACAGGCCAGACCGATCAGCACGAGACCGATCGCGCCGTAGCTGCTGCGGGCAGGGGACATCGCACTCTTCCAACCGTCGGGGAACATTCCGATCAAAGCATGTCCTCCCGACATCGCCGTGCGGGGGTGACGTACGAGGTCGCCGGCCGTGCGTAGGGTGGAGGCATGCCCCACCTCTTCGACGCCGACGCCCTCGCAGGCGTCCTCGGTCACATGAACTCCGATCACGCCGACGACAACCTGCTCATCGCGCGCGCGTTCGGTGACGCTGACGCTGTCGGCGCAGTGATGATCGGGTTCGACGGCTCGGCCGGCGAGTGGAGCTACACGACCTCGACCGGTGAGGAGACGCTGCAGGTGCCCTGGCCGGGAGGCGAGATCACCGAACGGCGAGAGGTGCGCCGCGAGATCGTGGCGCTCTACGACGCGGCCTGCCGGCGCCTGGGCGTCGAGCCGCGTCCGCACGAGTGACCTCCGAGGAACCCGCGCAAAGGCTCTGACGCAACGCGAAGGTTAGGTTCCGCTTACCTGAAGGTATAGTGGGCGACATGACGACGCCCATCCCCTTCTCCACCGCCCTGCGCGAGCGCTCCAGCGGCGCGCACTCCGGCAGCGAGAGCGCCGGGTTCATGGCCGATCTCCTCAAGGGGGAGGGCACGCGCGAGGACTACGTTGCTCTCGTCGCCCAGCACTGGTTCATCTACGAGGCGCTCGAAGGGGCGGCGGATCGCATGCGCCGCGACCCCGTGGCATCCGTCTTCATCAGCGACAAGCTCACGCGCCTGCCGGCCCTCGAGGCCGACCTCGCGTTCCTCATCGGCGACGACTGGACGCAGCGCATCACCCCGCTGCCGACGACCGAGCGCTACGTCGCCCGCATCCGTCAGGTCGGCGCCACGTGGGCGGGCGGCTTCGTCGCCCACCACTACACGCGCTACCTCGGCGACCTGTCGGGCGGACTGTTCATCGGCAAGCTGATGGCGCGCCGGTTCGGGTTCGAGACCAACGGCATCGGGTTCTACATCTTCGGCGACATCGCGGACCCCAAGGCGTTCAAGGACGTCTACCGCGAGCAGCTCGACGCCGCCCCGTGGGACGAGGCCGAGAAGCAGCGGGTGATCGACGAGGTGCTGCTCGCCTACCGGTTCAACACCGAGCTGTTCGACGACCTCGCCCGCGCGAAGGCGGATGCCGCGGCCTGACCGCCCCGCGCATCGGCGCCGCGTCAGCGGGCCGCGGCCATGAAGCGCGCGACGTCGGGATCGACCCGGATGTCGCTCGGGCGCAGCGGCCGGCGGAGGTACAGCCCGTCGATGGAGGTCAGCCGCGACAGGGCCACGTACGTCTGCCCGGGCGCGAACGCCCCCGAGCCGAGGTCGATGACCGCCCGGTCGTAGCTCTTGCCCTGCGACTTGTGGATCGTGACGGCCCACGCGAGCCGCAGCGGGAACTGGGTGAACTCGGCGACGACGTCCCGCGTGAGCTGACGGGTGGTCGCGTGGTACGCGTAGCGGTAGCGCTCCCAGACCGCCGGTTCGACGTCGTGCTCCTCGCCGTCGACGCTCACCCGCACCTTGTCTCCCGTGATGCGGGTGACGGTGCCGATCGTGCCGTTCACCCAACGGGGCGGCTCGCCGTAGCCGGCGGTGTCGTTGCGCAGGAACATCACCTGCGCGCCGATCTTCAGCTGCAGCTCGACATCGGCGGGGTACGCGTCACCGCGGCCGAAGTCGCCGTTGATCTCCGCGACGGCGGTCTGCGATCGCCCGATGAGGGCGTCGAGGTGGCGTTTGTTGATCGCATTGACCGCGTCGTTGCGGGTCGCGAGGGTGATGATCGGCTGCTCGCCGTCGACCGGCTCGGGCGGTGTGCGGGCCCCGTGGCCGTTGAGCACTCCGGCCATGTCGGCCGTCACGCGACCATGGCGCACGGCGTCGAGGAGCGCCTTGAACGCCGGGTCGGACTGCCGGTGGATGTCGCGCAGCTCGCGGATGTGCAGGGTGGCGCCGTGGCGTCCGAGGTCGATGATGCCTGCGGCATCCGGTGTCTCGCCGGCCCAGACGTGCGCGTCGAAGAACCAGTGCGAGCGGTAGTGGTCGTGCAGGTAGCGCAGTTCGTCGCCGCGCGGCGGCACCGGGGCGAGCTGGTACGGGTCGCCGAACATGACGACCTGCACGCCGCCGAAGGGCTCCGCGCGGCGACCCCGGGCCTGACGCAGCGCCCGGTCGATGCCGTCCATGAGGTCGGCGCTGACCATCGACACCTCGTCGATGACGAGCATGTCGAGGGCGCCGAGCAGCTTGCGGGTCGCCTCGGGCTGGGTGAGCTCGGTGTTGGCGATGAGTCCGATCGGCAGCCGCAGCAGCGAGTGGATGGTCTGCCCGCCGACGTTGAGTGCGGCGACCCCCGTCGGCGCGCACACGGCGACGCGCTTGGCGGTGTGCTCGACGAGGTGGCGCAGCAGCGTCGACTTGCCGGTGCCCGCTCGACCCGTCACGAAGACGTTGTCGCGCGTGCCCTCGATGAGCTCGTAGACCTCCGTCTGCTCGCTCGAGAGGGGGGTCGTCTGCACCCGTCCATGCTAGGTGCGCGGGCGCCCCGCGAGCCGTGGGGGCGTTTCCCGGGTGGCGGCGCGGCCCGGTTCCTACACTGTGAAGGTGACTGTCGCCGAGCCGGATGCCGCCACCCCCCGGGTGCGTCGGCGTCGGCCGTTGTGGGTCGATCTCACATCGATCGCGCTCGTGACCGCGCTGCTGCTCGCGGGTCTCGGCGTCGGATCCGCGGCGCTCTACCGCCAGTTGTACAGCCCGACGGCGTTCGTGCTGCACTATCTGTCCCTCCTGTCGGATGGGCGGGCCGGCGACGCGCTCGCGGTCCCGGGCGTGGCGCTCACCCCCGATCAGCTGTCCGCCGCCGGGCTGCCGTCGACGGCCTCGTCCGCACTGCTGCGATCGACCGCGCTCGGCCAGCTCTCCGACGTGAACGTCGTGTCGGAGTCGTCCGAAGGTGCCGTCACGACCGTCACCGTCTCGTACTCCGCCGGCGGTCACTCGGGCACCACCGCGTTCCGCGTCGCACCCGACGGGCAGCTCGGTGTGCTCCCCACCTGGCGCTTCGCCACGAGTCCGCTCGCGGTCATGTCGCTCACCGCGCTCGGCACGATGCAGTTCGGCGTCAATGGATTCGTGGTCGACAAGCGGCAGGTCTCGCCCGACGGCGAGAACGTGAAGCCGACCGAGCCGATCGCGATGCTGGTCTTCTCCCCTGCCCTCTACGCGATCCGCATCGACACCGACATCTCCTCCTCGAGCGGGACGGCGGTGCTGACGAACGCGCCGGGCGTCGACATCCCGGTCACCGTTCAGGCGCAGCCGACGGCGCAGTTCACCTCGGTCGTGCAGCAGCGGGTGAACGAGTTCCTCTCGCAGTGCGCGACCCAGCAGGTGCTGCAGCCCACCGGATGCCCGTTCGGCTATGTCGTGCGCAACCGCGTCGAGGGCACTCCGACGTGGTCAATCACGCAGCAGCCGACGATCCAGGTCGTTCCCGACGGCAACGGCTGGCGCATCCCCGACACCGCCGCGGTCGCCCACATCCAGGTGACGGTGCAGTCGCTCTACGACGGGTCGGTGCGACGGGTCAGCGACGACGTCCCCTTCACGGTGAACGCCGGAATCACCGTCAACCCCGACGAGACGGTCGCGATCTCGATCGGCGGCGGAACGAACTGACCTGCCGGATGCCGCGACTTCCCGCGCCGGACGATCAGGCGTCGCGGTCGGGGTGCCGGCGGGCGGCGGCGAGCGCCGCGTCGTACGCGTCGAGCTCGGCGTCGCGCTCGCGGCGCGCAAGACGGCGGGACGCGGCATCCGCGGGTCTGGGGGTGCGCGCGACCATGACGGCGAGAGCGAGCAGTGGCACGAGACCGCACCCCGCGACGACGACTCCCGCCCGGCGCTGGTCATCGAGGGGCTCCGCGCCCCAGGCGGGGGCGAGGGCGCCGAACCAGTCCGCGACCCACAACGACGCGGTCGAGACGAGCACGGCGGCGAGGGCGATGACGGCCGCCGCGACCAGCACGATCGCGAGCGCCCGCGCCGCCGTCGCGGTGCGCGGCACGACGACCGCCCGGACGAACAGCAGACCGGCCGCCGCGGCGACGCCGATCGCGAGGTCGGTGCCGATGCGGTGGCTCAGCGTCCAGCGCAGCACGTCGGTCGCTGTCGCGAGCCAGAGCACGGCGATGAGCAGCAGCGCCGCGACGACGGGGGAACGCAGCGCCCGCGGCGGTGCGAGCGCTGCGAGCGGGGCGGATGTCTCGGCGCCGGCGGTGCGCGCAGCGCGGGGCGGCGTCGCCCACGCGACGAGCACGGGCACGGCGAGTGCGACGATCAGCAGTTGCGCGAGCCGGGCGCTCAACAGCACGTCGGCGTAGACGGCGAGTCCGCCGCACGTCGCCCACAGGAACAGCACGACCGCGACCATTCCTGCGCCGAGACGCGCGGGCGAGCGCCGGGCGCCCGCGACCGCGGCTCGGCGGCGCACGACGAGCCACGCGATTCCCGCTGCGGCGACGGTGAGCCAGAGCGGGTCGAGCGCGACACCGAGCAGCAGCGATCCGATCGTGGGCGCCGGGGGCAGCGGCATCCCGGTGAGCACCTCGGAGGGGGTCGCGTCGGCCGGCGGCGCGACGGGCTGCGTGCCGATGCCGACCGCCGCCCCGAATCCGAGCAGCGCGGCGAGCGCGACCAGCGCGATCACGAGAGGTACCGGAGCGCGCGAGGCCGAGACGACGGCCGCTCCCACGACGATCCCGGCGCCGACGGTCGAGACGGTGAGCATCAGCAGAGCCAGGCCCGCGGCCGGGCGCGGCGACGCGCCGGCGGCGAGCGCCGCCAGCGGCACCACTGCGAGCGCTGCCAGCACCGCGAGCACTCGGACGGCCCGCACCGTGCGCACCGACACCAGCAGCACGGCGATGAGCGCCGCCAGCACCGTCGTCACGAGCCAGAGTCGTCCCGTCGACGTTCCCGTGACGAAGCCCGCCACCTCGGCGCCGAATGCGGGATCGAGACCGGGTGTGAGGTCGAGCAGCGACACGGCGGTGAGGACGGTCGCTGCGGCGGCGGCCAGGGCGAACACCGCGGCCGCACCGGCAGCGACCGCCACGAGACGCCCGAACGCGGCGCGGGCGACGGTTCCGCCGGCCACGGCGAGCACGAGACATCCGATCGTCGTCGCCACCCCGAGCCGCACCAGCACCTCGGCGAGCGGCAGGAGCCAGCCGACCAATCGGCCGGGCGCCGACAGACCGGCCGTCACCAGCGCCGTGGCGAGCGCTACGACGGCAAGGAGCACAGGGGCTCCGATCCGCCAGGCGCGCGCAGTCACGCGGTCCAGCCTAGGCGGGGGCCGGGTGGCATTCCCGTGCGCGCGACCATAGCCGGACGCGCCACGATAGAGGGATGTCGCACCCCACCGCCACCGCGCCCGCGCGCCGCCGCTGGCTGCAGGCCATCGATCGCCCTCGGGACGTCGTCGCGTACATCACGCCGAACTGGTTCGCCTCGGTCATGGGGACCGGCATCGTCGCGAACGCTGCCGTCGCCCTCCCCGTGCAGGTGCCCGGCCAGCGCACCTTCGCACTCGTGGTGTGGCTGCTCGCATCCGCCATGTTCCTCGCGCTGATCGTCGCGACCGCGCTGCACTGGATCTGGTTCGGCGGCGTCGCCCGCGGTCACCACAGCAATGCCACGATGGCTCACTTCTACGGCGCACCGGCCATGGCGGCACTGACCGTCGGACTCGGCACGCTGGTCGTGGGCGTGGACATCCTCGGTGAGCCCGTGGCGGTCGCGATCGACGCCGTGCTGTGGACCGTCGGCACGGTGCTCGGCCTGATCGCCGCCGTCACGATCCCCTACCTGACTTTCACCCGCCACGACGTGCGGGAGGACAGCGCGTTCGGCGGATGGCTCATGCCCATCGTCCCGCCCATGGTGTCGGCGGCGACCGGCGCGGCCCTGCTGCCGCACATCCCCGCGGGCCAGCTGCGGCTCGACTTCCTGCTCGCCTGCTACGCGATGACCGGCATGACCGGCATCGCGGCGCTCATCATCCTCACCCAGCTGTGGGGGCGCCTCGCCCGCCACAAGGTCGGGGCCGTCGCGATGGTGCCGACCTTGTGGATCGTTCTCGGACCGCTCGGTCAGTCGATCACCGCGGCGAACAACCTGGGTGCCGATGCGCACCTCGCCGCTCCGCCCGACCTGGCATCGGCGTTCTCCGCCGCGGGCGTCGTGTTCGGCGTGCCCGTGCTCGGCTTCGCCCTGCTGTGGGGTGCCCTCGTCGTCGCCCTGACGATCCGCGCCGCGCGCGCCCACCTGCCGTTCACTCTCACCTGGTGGTCGTTCACGTTCCCCGTCGGCACGTGCGTGACGGGGTCCGCCGCCCTCGCCGTGCACACCGGCTCGCAGGCACTCGCGGCGCTGTCCGCGGTGCTGTTCGTGGGGCTCCTCGTCGCGTGGGTCACCGTCGCCGCGCGCACCCTGCACGGAGTATTTCGCACGGGTCGCCTACTGCTGCCGCCGGCCTGACGTCGCCGCGACGCCACCGCGAACGAAGCCGGACACGACGAAGGGGGGATGCCACGTGGCATCCCCCCTTCGCGGAGTCGAGAAGACTTACTTGACGGCAGCCTTCAGCTTCGAGCCCGCGGTCACCTTGACGCGCTTGCCCGCGGCGATCTTGATCTCGGCGCCGGTCTGGGGGTTGCGACCGGTGCGAGCGGCGGTCTCGACCTGCTCGAAGGCGATCCAACCGGGGATCGAGACCTTCGCGCCCTTGGCGACGCTCTCGGCGACCGTGGCGAACAGGGAGTCGAGCACACCCGAGACCGTGGCCTGGCTCTGACCCGTTGCGCTCGCGATGCTCGCGACGAGTTCGGTCTTGGTGATGGACTTGTCGGCCATGTGGTTCCTCCAGGCGCCGAAGCGCCTCTTGTCTGGGTCCGGTCACCCGAGGGTGCCCGGTGTGGTCGGGTTCGACCGTGCTCGAATATACCCACTTTCCGCGTGATTCCGCGGATTTTCCGCACTTTGACGGATCGGTGGCGGCGTGTCACGAGGCGCATGACGCTCGTGGGGCTGCTGTGACTGCTGATCAGGCCGGTGCGCGCGGATCACCTCGTGCGCGGTGCGCGCGAAGTCAGGCGTGACGAGGCCAGGACCGTCGAGATACCCGCCGACGAGCGCAGCATCCCGCAGGAGGACGAGGGAGGCCGCCACCTCGCGCGGACGGACGAGGCCGGCTGCGCCAGCGAGGTCGGCGAGGGTGGTGCGGAACCACGACCGGTGCTCGTCGATCAGGCGGCGCACAGGTCCTTCCTCGGGGTACTCCGCCGCGGCGTTGATGAACGGACATCCGCGCGTGTGCCGCAGGCGCACGTCGTCGGCGATCCCGCCGACCACGAGGTCGAGGAGGATCCCCGGGTCATCGGACGCGGTCGCCGCCTCGGCGAAGAGCGCCCGCAGCTGCGCGTCCTCCCCTTCGAGGTAGGCCAGGACGAGGCCCTCCTTGCCGGCGAACTGCTTGTAGAGGGTCGCGCGGGTCACCGACGCGTGCTCGATGATGCGATCGACGCCGACCGCATGGATCCCCTCGGAGTAGAACAGCGTCGTCGCCGCCTCCAGCAGGCGGGTCCGAGCCGAGGGGCGGTCCGCTGTTGCAGTGCTCATGTGATCCTCCGCGATCCATCGTGCCAGCCGGTGGTGGAATCGCTTGAATAGATAGAACGTTCGGTCTACTCTGATTCTACGCCACCCCCCACGAGGAGCAACCGATGACCGACACGACCACACCGCCCGTCCTGCTCATCCACGGACTGTGGATGACCCCACTGAGCTGGCACACGTGGGCGGGTCGATTCCGCGACGCCGGGCATGAGGTCATCGTGCCCGGCTGGCCCGGGATCGATGACCGCTCCGTCGCCGACATCCGGCGCGATCCCTCCGCCCTGCGCGGCATCGGCATCCGGCAGATCGTCGACCACTACGACGCGATCATCCGGGCACTCCCGGTGAAGCCCATCATCATGGGCCACTCATTCGGCGGCCTCTTCACGCAGATGCTCGCCGACCGCGGACTGGGCGCCGCGTACGTCGCCGTCACGCCCGGGCAGCCCGCCGGCATCACGACACTGCCGGCGTCGACACTGTGGACGGGCACCCCGATCCTGTCCAACCCGTTCGGTCGCAACGGCGCCTCGCCGCTGTCCAAGGGCCACTTCCACTTCACCTTCGGCAACGACCTCGACCGCGCCGCATCCGATGACCTCTGGGAGCAGTTCGCCGTGCCGTCGTACAACAGGGTGTTCTTCGAAGGGGTTGCGGCGGCCTTCTCCGAGAAGAAGGGCGCGAGCCACGTCGACTACGCCCGCACCGACCGCGCTCCCCTGCTGGTGATCACCGGGTCGCGGGACCACGTGGTGCCCCCGGCGATCGGGCGCGCGATCGTGAAGAAGTACCGCTCGTCGGGGAGTCCCGCCGTGGTCGATTACCGCGAGTACGAGGGGCGCACCCACCGCATCGTGAGCCAGGAGGGATGGGAGGAGGTCGCGGACGACTCGCTGGCGTGGGCCGTCACGCACGCACGTGGCTGAGCCCGCGGGCGCCGGGCCGCGGCTGCGCCCCGGCGCTGCGCCGCGCCCGGTCGACGATCGGCCGATGCGCGGCTGTGGCTACGACGCCGGGCCGAGGGTGAACCACTCGCCCTCGGAGATCACCGACACCTCGCCGTCGACGACCGAGATCGCGGACTCGTCGTCGAGCACGTACGCGGGCAGCTCGAGCGTCGCCGCCCATTTCTGGGCGGCCTCCCTCGTGTTCGTGGGGAAGACGTCAAGGTGCGGGAAGATCGCGAAGTCGACGAGGCCGAGGGTCGTGTCATCCGGCGCCTGCGCCCAGGCGATGAACTCCCGACCGATGCGCGGCGTCATGACCATGCTGCCCGCGCTGACGCCCACCCACACCGTGTCGTGCAGTTCGGGGAGGAGCTCGAGCAGGCCGGACTCCCGCATCCAGTGCGCGAGGAAGGTGGCGTCGCCGCCGTCGACGAGCAGCACGTCCGCGGCGCGCACCCACTCCTGCCAGCGCTCGACGCCGATCGACGGAAGGTAGGCGAGTTCGAGCACGCCGAGCGTGCGCCACGGCATCGACGTCATGCCGCCCCACGGCGGGAGGCCGGTGATGAATCCACGCACCGACTCGGGCCCGCACATCGTGTGGCCCCACTGCGCGGTGGGAATGCAGAGAGCGGATGCCTCAGCCACCGGCTTGCCCACCATGTCGACCAGGGCGCGCTCGATGCTGTCGTTGCGGATCCCGCCCGACGTCAGCAACAGCTTCATGGAGCCCCCCGGGGTCGATGCGGCGCGCGTGCGCCGCTGCCCTCGACCTTAGGACCCCGGGACGGCCGGGACGAGGCCCGCTGTGGATACGCCGGGGACAACGGCTCCGCTCTTCGCCGCGCCCTGCCGTTCTGCCACACTCGGTGCACCGAGCCCCCGACCCGCCGGCGACAGCCGGCACGATCCGAGGAGCACCATGGCACGCCACGACCGCCCGTCCGCCCGCACCGAGACCCTGCCGCCCGATCCCTTCGAGGGAAGCGTCTCGTCGGCGGAGTCGCACACGCACACCGACCCGCACGACGAGCTGCTGCGCACGCTGCCCTACCCGAACTGGCTCGGCGCCGGTCTCATCTGCTGACGTCCCCGCGAACGACGAAGCCCCCGAGGTCTCCCTCGGGGGCTTCGTGCGAATCGGCTGCTTACCAGCTCGACTTGGTCACACCGGGCAGCTCGCCACGGTGGGCCATGTCGCGGAAGCGCACACGCGAGATGCCGAACTTCGTCAGCACACCGCGGGGGCGACCGTCGATGACGTCGCGCGAACGCAGACGCACCGGCGAGGCGTTACGGGGCAGCTTCTGCAGGCCGACGCGGGCGGCCTCACGCTGCTCGTCGGTCGACGTCGGGTCGACGAGCGCCTTCTTCAGCTCGGCACGCTTCGCGGCGTAGCGCTCGACGACGACCTTGCGCTGCTCGTTACGAGCGATCTTGCTCTTCTTGGCCATGGGTCAGCGCTCCTCTCGGAACTCGACGTGCTTGCGCACGATGGGGTCGTACTTCTTCAGCACGATGCGGTCGGGGTTGTTGCGGCGGTTCTTGCGCGTCACGTAGGTATATCCCGTGCCGGCGGTCGAACGCAGCTTGATGATCGGACGGATGTCCTGGGCCTTCTTCGCCATTAGAGCTTCACACCCTTCGCGAGGAGGTCCTTGACGACCGACTCGATGCCGCGGGCGTCGATCACCTTGATGCCCTTGGCGGACACCGTGAGGGTGACCTTACGACCGAGCGACGGAACGTAGTAGGTCTTCTTCTGCACGTTCGGGTCGAAGCGGCGCTTCGTCCGGCGGTGCGAGTGCGAGATGTTGTGACCGAAGCCGGGAACCGCTCCAGTCACCTGGCACACTGCGGCCATGGTGAGTCTCCTTCTGTACCGTGGCACCGGACGGTGCCACCCAAGATCCCTTGTCTGCACCCAGCCGGACACCCGCCATCTCTGGCGCGGGTCGCGGGGAGGGTACGAGCTGCGTGCTGGAGTGCGCGCAGACAAAAGGTCAGTCTAGCACGCGCGGCGTGTCGCCTTGACGGGCCGGTTCGTGCGGATGCCGCGGCCCGGCGCCACGACCCCAGCGGAACACCGAGACCGTCGGCTCGGTCGGCAGCCAGAACCGCCACGGGTAGAGGTCGGTGCCGGCAGGTCCCGCCACCCCGACCCGCGGGCCGCTCGCGACCGGCGCCAGCGGCCGCTCCGGCAGCAGCAGACGTGCGCGGGCACCGCCGCGCGGCTGCGCCGTCAGTGCGTCGAGGCCGTCGTGAATCGGATGCCGCAGCCCGGCCGCCTTCGCGAGGCGCCCCGGACCACGGGCGAGCTCCCGCGCCGCGACGGGCGCGCCTGCACTGCCGAGCCGGCGACGGGAGGCGGCATCCGCCCCGCTGATCACCTCGCCCGCACGCAGCAGCACCGCACCTGCGACCCCCTCGGGGCCGCACACCACGTTGACGCACGAGTGGATGCCGTGGCTGAGGTAGACGTAGAGGAGTCCAGCGCGTCCCCACATCGTCGCGTTGCGCGCGGTCGGTCCGCTGCGGGCGTGGGACGCCGGATCGGGAACGTCACCGGTGCCGAGGCCGTGGTAGGCCTCGACCTCGGTGATGCGCACGGCGACCGTCTCACCCCCGACACCGACGTGGAGAACCGCACCGAGCAGTCGGGGCGCGACCTCGAGCGGGAGGCCGGCGAGGTCCGAGGGCGTCGCCGGGCGCAGCCCGTCGCTCACTCGATCGGCACCTGACACCACGAGATGTCGAACGCCGACAGCTTCGACACCTCCTTGCCGGTGTCGAGGTCGATGATGTGCGTCTCGACCGTGCCGGGCACCGGGTACTCGTAGGTGGTCACGTACGGGTTCTGTGCGACGTTGGGTGCGATGAGCACCGCGGCGTAGCGAGCGCTCGGCGACGTGCAGACCTGCAGCACCGCGTCGGTGGCCGCGGAGGTGTACACCACAGATGACGTGCCGTTGGCGAGCACCCGGTAGATCTCGGTGCCGGTGGTGGCGCCGTTCGTGACCTGCGCGTACTGCCGGAGCGTCGTCGTGGCGGTGAGCGGCGTCACGGTGCCGGCGAAGCCGGCGACGTTGGGCGGGTCGGTGAGCAGAGTCTGCGCCCCGCTCGTGAGGTCGATCGAGTATGTGCCGTCGGGTCGCTCGATGATCGCCGACGTGCTGCCGCGGGCGATGCCGTCGATGCTCGCCGCGCTGCCCAGGTCGACGGGGTCCTTGCCCGCCGAGGAGGCGAGCAACAGCCGGCCGTCGAAGGTGAGCACCAGGATGTTGTCGGTGCCGGGCACGAACCGCCACTGCGCGACGCTCGGAGACACCCCGCTCAGCGCGATCCGCGTAGGCGGGGCGGCGGCGTCCTGCAGCGCCAGCGAGTCGGTGTACAGCACGCTCGCGTCCCCGGAGGTCTTCGAGACGTTCGCGTCGGTGAAGGTGTATCCGATGACCTCGCCGCGGTCGGCGACGCCCAGATCGCGGATGTCGCCCGCGCCCGGCAGCGGAAGGGTGCGCGCGTTCGCGCCGTCGAGGTCGGTGACGATGAGCTCGGGCTTGTCGTCGGCGGTGCGCACCGACATCACGAGGTGCTGGCTCGTCGCCCGGAAGTCCTCGATGTGAGGGTTCTCGAAGACGGGGACCGCCTGGGCACCGTCGAGCCCGGTGCGGAAGATCGTGTCGGTGCCGCTGCCGCGCTTGAGCATGAAGACCGACAGCGCGGGCGTGTGGAAGCTCTCGCTGAGCGTCGTCACCGGACCTCCGCCGATGCCGACCACCCCGTGGACGGTGACGGTGTACTGCGTGTCGTCGTAGAGGGCGTTCGAGAAGCGCACGCCGATGTCGCGCCCCGACGTCTGCACGGTGAACGACGCGGCAGGCGTGACGGTGACCTGCGAGGTCTCCACCTTCTGCAGCGACTGCGAGGTGGTGAGGATGACGCGGGCACCGCCGGCCTCGACAGCCGCCTGCGGATCGACCGACACCGCCGTCACACGCGGACCCTGCACGCTCGACACCGCCGCGCCCGCGAGCGCGACGACGCCGAGCACCGCGATCACGGCGGCGAATCCGATGCCGAACGCACGCCGGCGACGGCGACTGCGACCCGAACGGGTGCGGAGTGCCGGGTCAGTACTCATACGGATCCTGCGGCTGGGCGATCGGTGTGACGCTCGAGGCGACGATCTCGAGCTTTCCGGTGTCGGACGCCGCGCGTACCGTGCCCTTCACATCGACCCACTGGCCGGTGTTCGGTGTCGAGTCCGCCCCCGCGATCGTCAGGCTCGCGGTCTGCGCATCGATGACGCAGTGCGTGATGACCAGCCGTGTCAGATCGAACGCCCCGCCGTTCTGCGCGGGGGTCACGAAGCCGATCAGCGACACGGTGCGACCCTCGAACACCTCGGTGCTCGTCGCGGTCGCGAACACGCTGGCCCAGTCGCCGACCCCGAAGGTTGCCGTGTCGCCCGTGCTGGCGAGGGTGATCGTGTCGGATCCCGCGAACAGGGGCGCAGCGCCCACGTTGCGCGACTGCGCGAGCTCGGCGCTGAGGGATGCCGGGGGCACGACGACGATCGCGACCGCCACCGCCGTCGCGATGGCCCCGCCGATCGCGGTCGCGCCGAGCCCCACCCACGCGCGCACCCCGCGGCGGGGCGCGTGCGGGTGGTCGTGCGCGTGGTCGTGGTCGTGGTCGTGATGCGCGGCATCCGCCACCGCACCGTGGTCATGACCGTGGTCGGCCTCGGCCCCGAGGGGCAGCGCGAAGCTGAGCACTGCGCCGATGAGCACGACGAACGCCATGGGCACCGCGAACCAGTACGACGACGGGTTGATGTAGAGGGCGAGCTGGCCGGTGAGCCAGAGCACGATCGTCGCGACCGCGAGGAGGGAGGCGATGCCCGCGCCCATCCACCGGGAGAAGAGAGCCGACGACCTACGCAACGAGGTTCACCACCAGACCCAGCACGAACGCGAACAGCACGACGACGACGACCGTGCCCGCGAGTACGCGTGCCGTGAACGTCGTGCGCATGAGGGCGATCATCTTGACGTCGACGAGCGGACCGACCAGCAGGAAGGCGACGATCGCGCCCGGGGTGAACGTCGACGCGAAGGACAGGGCGAAGAACGCGTCCACGTTCGAGCAGATCGAGACGATCATCGCGAGGATCATCATCGCCACGATCGAGAGCACCGGGTTCGAGCCGATGGCGAGAAGCGCCTCGCGCGGCACCAGAACCTGCACCGCCCCGGCGAGCGCCGAGCCGATCACCAAAGCCGGCATGACCGCGCGCAGCTCCACGAGGAACTGCGCCAGCGAGCGGCGCCAGCGCCCGCCCGACTCGGTCTCGACGATCTCGCAGGTCGCCCGGAACCGATCGGTCAGCAGCGCGTCGGGGTCGGGGTGGCGGCTGTAGAGCCAGCCGATGAGGTTCGCGACGACGAATCCGCCGAGCAGGCGAGCTACGAGGATGCCGTCGTCGAACCCGAATGCCTGGTTCGTGGTGATGATGACGATCGGGTTCACGATCGGGGCGGCGACGAGGAAGGTGAGCGTCTCCGACACCGCGAACCCTCGCATCAGCAGCCCCCGCGCGAACGGCACGTTGCCGCACTCGCACACGGGGATCAGCATGCCGAGCAGCGACAGCACCGCCCGGCGGGCCCAGGCGCGGCGCGGCATCCATCTCTCGATCGCTCCGGGCGGCACCCACACCTGCACGACGATCGACAGCAGCACACCGAGCGCCACGAAGGGCAGCGACTCGATCAGCACGCTGATCGCGAGGGTCAGGCCGTCCTGCGCGCGGGTCGGGAGGGAGATGTCGAGCGCGCCCGGAACCAGCAGGTTGACGGCGAAGACGACACCGACCACGATCGCGCCGATGAGCAGGGCGCCGGCGATGCGTCCGGGCGCGCGACGGGGCTCCGGTGCCGGGGTCGACCGGCGCACCCGGGCGCGTTCAGCCGTTGTCACGCTCGTGGGCCCGGAGGGCGGTGCAGTCGGCGCAGAGACCGAAGATGTCGACGACGTGCTCGGCCTCGGTGAAGCCGTGGGCCGCGGCGGTGCGACGGGCCCACTCCTCGACGTCGGTCGCCGCGATCTCGACGGCCTTGCCGCAGCGGCGGCAGATCAGGTGGTGGTGGTGTCCCGTCGTCGCGCACGCGCGGTAGAGGCTCTCGCCCTCGGGGCTCTGCAGCGAATCAGCCTCGCCGTGGGCGGCGAGGGTGGAGAGGGCGCGGTAGACGGTGGCGAGACCGATGCCGGTGTTCTGCTCACGCAGGCGCGCGTGCAGATCCTGTGCGCTGATGAACCCGGGAGCGTCGGACAGCTCTTCGCGCACGCGATCGCGCTGCCACGTGTTCCGCTGCACCATGGCGGCGAGTCTACCCACGAGGAACGCGGGGTCAGCCGGGGCATCCGGCTTTCCCGGCGTCCTCAGAGGGCGCGGGTCTGACGCTCCCTCGCCGCACCGACGATGCGGCAGACGAGGTAGATGAGGAACGAGATGGTCGTGATGTAGGGGCTCACCGGCAGAGTGCCCATCACGGCGAGCAGGATGCCGCCCACCGCCGAGGCCACGCCGAACGCGGCGGCGAGCACCGGCACCGCGAGCGGACCCGTGGCCACCCGCATCGCCGCCGCGGCCGGGGTGACCAGCAGCGCGAGCACGAGCAGCGCGCCGATGATGTGCACCGCGACAGCGACGACGAGGCCCAGCAGCAGCATGAAGCCGAACGACACCCACGTCGACGGCACACCGCGGGCTGCTGCCGACTGGGGGTCGAGGGAGTCGAAGCGCAGCGGCCGCCACATGAGCAGCAGCGCCACGAGCACGACGGTGCTGATGACGGCGAGGGCCGTCAGCTGCGCCGACTGCACGGAGACGATCTGTCCGGTGAGAAGGCTGAAGCGGTTGGCGCTGCGGCCGTTGTAGAGCGACAGGAACAGGATCCCGAGGCCCAGGCCGAACGGCATGAGCACCCCGATGATCGAGTTGCGGTCGCGGGCGCGCACCCCGAGCCATCCGATCAGGCCCGCGGCGATGAGCGAGCCGATGATCGATCCGGTGACGATGTCGAAGCCGAACAGCAGGGCCGCCGCCGCTCCGGCGAACGAGAGCTCCGAGATGCCGTGCACCGCGAAGGCCATGTCGCGCTGCATGACGAACACACCGATGAGGCCCCCCACGAGGCCGAGGAGCGCTCCCGCCCAGACGGAGTTCTGCACCAGGGCGAGGATCGCGCCGTACTGCGAGATGCCGCCGAAGAGGGCGTTGCCGATCGCGTCGCCGTTCATCCGTGCTCCTCGCCGTGATGGTGAGGGGATGCCTCGGCATCCGGCGCGCCCACGACGACCAGCCGGTCGCCGGCGCGCAGCACGTAGACCGGGGCGCCGTAGAGCTCCGAGAGCACCGCCGAGTCGAGGACGTCCGCGGGTCGCCCGAGCGTGAAACGGCCGCCGGCGAGGTAGAGGATGCGATCGACCGAGTCGAGCACCGGGTTGATGTCGTGAGTGACGAAGAGCACCGCGGCATCCTTCTCGCGACGATGCCGGTCGATGAGGGAGACGATCGCCTGCTGGTTGGCGAGATCGAGGCTCGTGAGGGGCTCGTCGCACAGCAGCAGCTTCGGGTCGTCGGCGAGCGCCTGGCCGACGCGCAGGCGCTGCTGCTCGCCGCCCGACAGGAGTCCCACCGGGCGGTCGGCGAAGGCGGCGGCGCCGACCTCGCCGAGAAGCGCGTCGATGCGGGCGCGGTCGCCGCGCCGCGGGATCGGCAGGCCGAAGCGGTGGCCGTCGACGCCGAGTCCGACGAGGTCGCGCGCGCGCAGCGACGTCTCACGCGGGAGCGGCCGCTGCTGGGGGATGTAGCCGACGCGCCGGTTGCCCGGGCGCGTCACGCGCCGGCCGAGCGCGGTGACCGATCCCTCGCTCAGCCGCTCGAGGCCGAGGATCGCGCGCAGCAGTGTGGTCTTCCCGGAACCGCTCGGCCCGAGCACGGCGACGAGCTCACCGGGGGCGAGCTCGAGGTCGAGGCCGCTCCACAGCTCTCGGGTGCCGCGGCGGAGCGCGGCACCCGAGATGCGAAGCGGCGAGGGGGCCGGGGTCACTTGCCCAGCGCGTCGGCCAGCTGGGTCACGTTCTGCTGCATCCACTGTGCATAAGTCTGGCCTGCCGGGAGGATCTCGGAGAACTTCAGCACGGGGACGTTCGCGGCCTTCGCCGCGTCCTCGACCTGGGTCGTCTCTGCTCCGGCGGCCTGCGCGTTGACGATGACGACCTTCGCGCTGCCGTCGGAGATGAGGGCGAGCGCCTGCAGCAGGGTCGCCGGCGGGACATCCTGGCCGCCCTCGACGGCCTCACTGAACGCGACCGGAGTGACGTTGTCCAAGCCGGCGGTGTCGGTGAGGTAGAGCGGCAGGGGCTCGGTGACGAACACTCCCACCCCCGCGTGAGCGGCGGCAATGGTGGCGATGCTCTGCTCGATCGTGTCCATCTGGGTGCCGAACGCCTGCGCGTTCGCGGTGAACGTCGCCGCCTGGGAAGGGTCGAGCGCGCCGAGCTCGGTCGCGATCTTGGCGGCGACCGTCTTCATGACGGCGGGGTCGTAGAAGACGTGCTCGTTGAAGCCCTCGAGGTGGTCGTGGGCGTGATCGGCGTCGTCCTTGTGCTCGGCGGTGTTGCCGTCGGCCGGGTACTCGGGCGAGAGGGTCGCGGCGGTGATCATCGGCGCCGTGGAGCCGGTGGCCTGCACGAGCTGGTCGAGGAAGGGGTCGTAGCCGCCGCCGTTCTCGATGAGCAGCTGCGCGTTCTTGACGGTGAGCTGGTCGGCGGCGCTCGCCTCGAAGTCGTGCGGGTCCTGCGACTCGTTGGCGATGATCGAGGTCACCTGCACGGCCGACCCGCCGACGGTCTGCGCGATGTCGCCGTAGACGTTCGTCGAGGCGACGACCTGGATGGTGCCGCCCGACGACGACGGTGAGGATGCCGCCGCCCCCGTGCAGCCCGACAATGTCACAGGGCTACCGCGGCGGCGAGCAGGGGCAGGGCGAGGAGGGTCCGGGGGGATCGCATGCGGACAGCTTATGCTTAGTGATAATCGTTCTCAAAATCGCGCCGCGGGGGACGCTGCAGCACCGGCCCCCGGCCGTGCTGCCACGGCTACTCGACCAGCAGCGCGGGCTCCTCGAGCACGGCGGCGACGTCGGCGATGAACCGGCTCATGCCGTCCCCGTCGATTACCCGGTGGTCGAACGACCCGGCGACGGTGGTCACCCAGCGGGGGCGCACCTCGCCGTCGACGACCCACGGCTTCTGCCGGATCGTGCCGAGCGCGACGATGCCGGACTCGCCCGGATTGATGATCGGGGTGCCGGCGTCCATCCCGAACACGCCGATGTTCGTGATCGTGATGGTGCCGCCCTGCTGGTCGGCCGGTGCGGTACGACCCTCACGGGCGGTGAGCGTGAGCTTCTCGAGCGCGCGGGCGAGATCGCGCATGCTGAGGTCCTGCGCGTCCTTGATGTTCGGCACGAGGAGGCCCCGCGGAGTCGCCGCGGCGATGCCGAGGTTCACGTAGTGGCGCACCGAGATCTGGGCGCCGTCGTCGCCCTCGACCCACGCGGCGTTCACCATCGGCGTGCGGCGCACCGCCCAGATCACCGCGCGCGCCATGATCAGCAGCGGCGAGACCTTGATGTCGGCGAAGTCGGGCGAGGCCTTCAGGCGCTTGACGAGCTCCATCGTGCGGGTGGCGTCGACATCCGTCCACACCGACACGTGCGGCGCCGAGTAGGCGCTCGACGTCATCGCACTCGCGGTCGCCTTGCGCACGCCGCGCACGGGGATCGACTCGACGCGCACGTCGTCGACCTCGGATACCGCGGCCGCGACGGCGATCGTCTCCTCGCGCACCTCCGGCCACTCCGGCGTCTCGATGTTGCGGAACACGCTCGCCTGCGAGGCATGGGCGACGACGTCCTCACGGGTGACCTCGCCCGCCGGGCCGCTCGGCACGACCGAGGCGAGGTCGACACCGAGGTCACGCGCGAGCTTGCGGATCGGGGGCTTCGCGACCACACCGACCGATGCGGCGACGGGCTTCTCGGCGGGCTTGCGCCGACGCGAGTGCACCTGCTCCGCCGAGCCGTAGCCGACGAGCACCGACCCGGAGCCCTCGCCCGGATCGGCGGCCGGCGCGGCGGGTGACGCGGGGGCCGCGGCATCCTGCCCGCCCGAGATCGTGATGATCGCCGCGCCGACGTCGACGGTCGCACCCTCGGCCACGAGCAGCTCGCCGACGGTGCCCGCGAAGGGCGACGGCAGCTCGACGAGCGACTTGGCCGTCTCGATCTCCACGAGCACGTCGTTGACGTCGACGGTATCGCCGGGGGCCACGCGCCACGAGACGATCTCGGCCTCGGTGAGGCCTTCGCCGACGTCCGGGAGGTGGAAGGTCTGGTCGCTCATCCGGGTTCCTTTCGCGGTGCGGTCTCAGTAGGCGAGGCTGCGGTCGACGGCCTCGAGGATGCGGTCGGGGTCGGGCAGGTACACGCCCTCGAGCTTCGCGGGCGGGAAGGGGGTGTCGAAGCCCGACACCCGGATCACCGGCGCCTCCAGCGCGTAGAACGCCTTCTCCGCGACGGTGGCGGCCACCTCGCTTCCGACGCTCACGAAGCCGGGGGCCTCCTGCGCGTAGACCATGCGACCGGTGCGGCGCACGGATTCGAGCACGGGTCCGTAGTCGATCGGCGACAGCGACCGCACGTCGACGACCTCGCAGCTCGTGCCCTCGCTCTCAGCGAGCGCCGCGGCCTGCAGCAGCACCGAGACCATGGCGCCGTGACCGACAAGCGTGACGTCGGTGCCGCGGCGCACGATGCGCGACGCGTGCAGCGGCAGAGCGGATGCCTCGAGGTCGACCTCGCCCTTGTGCCAGTAGCGGCTCTTCGGCTCGAGGAAGACGACCGGGTCGTTGGAGGCGATGGCCTCCTGGATCATCCAGTACGCGTCGTTCGCGGTCGACGGGCTCACGACCCGCAGACCCGGCGTGTGCGTGAAGTAGGTCTCCGGGCTCTCCTGATGGTGCTCGACCGCGCCGATGTGGCCGCCGTAGGGGATGCGGATCACGATCGGCATCGAGAGCACGCCCTCGTGGCGGTTGGTCATCTTGGCGAGCTGCGACGTGATCTGGTCGAACGCGGGGAACACGAACCCGTCGAACTGGATCTCGCACACGGGCCGGAAGCCGGCCATGGCGAGGCCGATCGCGGTGCCGAGGATGCCAGACTCGGCCAGCGGCGTGTCGATCACCCGGCGGTCGCCGAACTCGGCCTGCAGGCCCTCGGTCACCCGGAACACTCCGCCGAGCGGTCCGATGTCCTCACCCATCAGCAGTACCCGCGGGTCATCCGCGAGGGCCTTGCGCAGGCCCGCGTTCAGCGCCTTGCCGAACGGCAGCGTGGTCGTGTCGCTCATGCGTCGCCTCCGTCGAGGGATGCCTCGTAGTCGGCGAGCCAGCGCGCCTGCTCGGCCATCAGCGGGTGATCGTCGGTGTAGACGTGGGCGAACATGCTGGGCGCCTCGGGTGCGGTCAGGGTGACGGCGCGCGTGCGCACGTCATCGGCGTGCGCGGCGGCGCCCTCGTCGACCTCGTCGAAGAAGGCGGCGGATGCCCCGCGGCCCTCGAGGTAGGTGCGCAGGCGCGCGATCGGGTCGCGCAGCGCCCAGCCCTCCTCCTCCGAACCGGTGCGGTACTTCGTGGGGTCGTCGCTCGTGGTGTGCGCACCGCGACGGTAGGTCACCGCCTCGATGGCCGACGGGCCCTCGCCCGCCCGGGCGGCCTCGAGCGCGTGGCGGGTGACGGCGTAGCTGATGAGCACGTCGTTGCCGTCGATGCGGTGGCTCGGCATGCCGTAGCCGTAGCCGCGGCGCGAGAGCGCCGTGCGCGACTGCACCGCGACCGGCACCGAGATCGCCCACTGGTTGTTCTGCAGGAAGAAGACCTGCGGGGTGCGGTAGCTCGCAGCGAAGACCATCGCCTCGTGCACGTCGCCCTGGCTGGACGCGCCGTCGCCGTAGTAGACGATGACTGCCTCGTCGCGCTCGGGGTCGCCGGTGCCGGTGCGGCCGTCGAACACGAGGCCCATGCCGTAGCCGGTGGCGTGCAGGGTCTGCGAACCGAGCACGAGCGTGTAGAGGCGCGTGTTTCCGTTGGCCGGGTCAAGGGGGTTCCAGCCGCCGTGGGAGACGCCGCGCATGAGGCGGATGATGCCGACCGGGTCCACACCGCGGATCGTCGCGACGATGTGCTCGCGGTAGGAGGGGAAGATGTGGTCCTGCGGTCGTGCCGCGCGGATCGAGCCGACCTGTGCGGCCTCCTGGCCGAAGCTCGGCGGCCAGAGGGCGAGCTGGCCCTGCCGCTGCAGGTTGGTCGCCTGCCGGTCGAACGCGCGCGAGGTCACCATGTCGCGGTAGAAGGTCTCGAGGTCGGTCTCGGTGAGCGCCTCGACGAGTGGCAGGAAGGGTTCTGCCGACGGCGTCGGGGCGTACGAGCCGTCGGCGGCCAGCACGCTGATGATCTCGGGGTCGGCGGGCGGGGCCACGTCGTCGAGCGGAGTCACGGTGTCTACGCTAACGCGAGCGCCGGATGCCCCTTCGCGAGAGTATCTACAACGGATGCCGCGATCTGCAGGACCTTCTCGACAGTCTCGGCCTCGCCGATCGAGATGCGCAGGCCGTCGTCCCCGTAGGGACGCACGATGATGCCGCCCTCGTCGAAGGTCGCGGCGATGCGCTGGCTGTCGGCGCGGGTGTCGAGCCAGACGAAGTTGCCCTGCGTCTCGGGCACCCGCCAGCCCTGGGCACGCAAGCCGTCGACGAGGGCCGCGCGCCGGTCGGTGAGCTCGCGCACGCGGTCGAGCAGCTCGGCTTCGGCGTCCAGGCTGACGAGCGCCGCCGACTCGGCCGCAGCCGTCACCGACAGCGGGATGGCGGTGGAGCGGGCGAGGTCGAGCACGCGCCGGTGGCCGACGGCGTAGCCGACACGCAGACCCGCGAGGCCGTACGCCTTGGAGAAGGTGCGCAGGGCGACGACGTTGGGACGGATGACACCGAGCTCGCGCAGCCCGTCGACGGCCTCGGGGTCGGTGACGAACTCGGCGTACGCCTCGTCGAGGATGACGAGCACATCGGCGGGGATCCGCGCGAGGAACTGCTCGAACTCGGTCTGCGTGACGATCGGCCCGGTGGGGTTGTTCGGGCTGCAGACGATGATCAGTCGCGTGCGATCGGTGACCGCAGCGGCCATCGCGTCGAGGTCGTGGCGACCGTCGGCGAGCAGGGGCACCTCGACGGCGGTCGCGCCGGCGATCTTCACGTGCCCGGGATAGGCCTCGAACGAGCGCCACGCGTAGATGATCTCGTCGCCGGGACCGGATGTCGCTAGCACCAGCTGCAGCAGGATCGACACACTGCCGGCAGCGATGTGCACCTCCTCGGCGGTGACCCCGAAACGCTCGGCGAGACGTGCGCGCAGGAGGGCGGCCGAGGCATCCGGGTAGCGGTTCACTCCCGTGGCACCCTGCAGTGCGGCGACGACGCTCGGCAGCGGCTCGAACGGATTCTCGTTGCTCGAGAGCTTGAACGCATCGGCGCCGGCCTGGCGTCCCTGGCGGTACGGGGGGAGCGCCGCGATGTCGGCGCGGGCGCGGATCGGGAGCGAATCGGTCACGTGCCGAGTCTAGGAGCGGGCGCACCGCGGCATCCGCGTCCGGAGCGCTTCCGGCCCGAGGATGCCGCGTGGGAGACTGCGCGCATGGGATTCCTCATCCGCGCCGTCGTGAACGCCTTCGCCATCTGGGTCGTGACCCTGATTCCCGTGTTGGGTGTCGTCGTGATCCCGTTCGCACCCGGCGAGACGCTGCAGCTGGTGATCACACTGCTGGCGGTCGCGGCGATCTTCGCGATCGTGAACTCGATCGTCGGCACGATCGTGAAGATCCTGACCTTCCCCCTCTACGTGCTCACGCTCGGCCTCTTCTCGCTCATCGTGAACGGCTTCCTGCTGTGGCTCACCGCGTGGATCACGGGGCTGTGGAACTGGGGCCTTCGCATCGACGGCTTCTGGTGGGGAGTGGTGGCGGCGATCGTGATCTCGCTCATCAACTGGATCGCCGGCATCATCATCCGGCCCCGCCGCCGCTGACGTCCCCGCCCGTTCGGCTGCCCAGCGGCCTCTGGAGCGACGGGTCGAGACCCGGCGTGGGCGTCGGCGCGGGTGTGGGTACCGCCTCGGCCGAGTAGGCGAAGGTCTCGACGCTGACAGCCGCGTCGTAGACGGCGAGCCGCTGCTCGAGGGCGGCGAGCCGCGGATCACCCGAGGCATCCGCCCGCCGTGCCGTCTCGAGATACGCGCCGCCGTCGTGGGCCGGCATCGTGACGTCGTGCGGGCCGGTGGCGGGGTCGACGACCCGACCGATCGTGACGCCACCGTCCGCGCCGGGAGCGGCCGCGCTCGGCGGAGCGGCGAGGGCGGCGATCGGGTCGTCGTCGTGCCGCACATCGACGACGAGGGTGGCCGGATCGACGTCGACGGCGACGGGGGACCCGAACGTCGCGAGCACGGGCACGTCGTACTCCCCGGATGCCGCGAGGTGGGCGGCGACCATCGCGCCCTGCGAGTAACCCGTGACCTGCACTGTGTCGCCGCGCTGCGCACCCGCGGCTTCGAGCGCCTGTGCGACGGCGGCCGACGAGGTCGACGCGTCACCCCGATACAGCGCGAGGTTCGCGGTGTTGTCCCACGTCGATGACCCGTCGGTGCCGGCGATGTACGCGGCGTACGCCCGGCTGCCGTCGGACATCGTGTAGCGCTCGATACGCACCCGCGCCTCTCCCGTGGGCACGCGCGCGTAGAGGTCGGCCAGCCCGGCGGGGCGGCCGGTCGCAGCGCCCACGGGCTGGGGCAGGAGGGTGACAGCGGGCACGGAGCCGCCCAGACGCGCGCCGCGCGCGACGCGGCCGGGCGCATCGGCACCCCGCAGTGCGCCGCGCGCACCGAGCACGAGCGCGAGAGCGCCGATGCCGAGGGCGCCGGTGAGGCCGACGATCGGCACACCCCACGCGGAGAGCTGGCGCCACACCTCGTCGGAGTGGCCGGTCGCGGCCAGCTCGGAGGCATCGGCGATGTCTGACGCTGCCGGCCATCGCGCCCTGAGTCCGTCGATCGACACGTCGATCTCGGCCACACGACCGTGGTCGCCCGAGGTCTCGGCGAGGGCCCGCTCGGCGCGCAGCTCGACGAGCTCGTACGCGGCCGCTGTGTTCTCGAGCGCGTCGGCGAGGTAGGCGACATCGGCCACCAGCACACCGGTTCCGCTCACGAGCGTCGATGTCGCCACCTCGAATCGGCCGCCGTGAGGGAACACCGCGAAGCTCAGTTCACGCACCCGCCGAGCCGCCTCTCCCGCAGCCGACGCGAGCGGGGCGAGGGCGCGCACCCGCTCGGCCGCGGCGCGCAGGGTCGCGGTGTCGACGGCGACGGTGCCGCCGGAGCGGATGTCGACGTCGCTCACGGCGCCCCCACGCCCGCCAGCAGCGTCGCCTGCACCCAGCGCGCATCATCGGCCGCGACCCGTGCGCGGCGGCGCGTGCGGTCGGCGAGGGAGCACGTGGCATCCCATCGGGTCGCGAAGGCGAGCATCGCCTCGGACTGCCACTGCAGTTCGGGGGCGATGCGGGCGGCGGCGACCGACAGGTCGCCCACCAGGTCGGCGAGGTGGTCGAACGCGGCGATCAGGGCGGCGACCTCGACGGGGGTGGCAGCGGCTGGCATACGGCCACGCTCGCGCACGACATCCCGCACGAGGCAGGTGAGAGCACGACCGGGGGACAAACCGGGCGGTCCCGCCCCTGGGCAGGAGGCCGTGCACGGGGCCAGAATGGAGCAATGCCCTCGTCCGCACCGTTCCGCGTCGTGTTCGTGTGCACCGGCAACATCTGCCGTTCCCCGATGGCCGAGGTCGTGTTCCGCACGCTCGCCCAGCAGGCCGGCCTCGGCGACCGCGTCGCCTCGTCGAGCTCGGGCACCGGCGACTGGCACGTCGGCGAGCGCGCCGACCCCCGCACGCTCGACGCCCTCGAGCGCCGCGGGTACGACGGCAGCCGGCACCGCGCGCGCCAGTTCTCGTTCGCCGACTTCGACTCGAGCGACCTCGTCGTCGTGCTCGACCGCGCCCACGAGCGCATCCTGCGGGGCTGGTCGCGGGACGACAACGACGCAGACAAGATCGCGCTGCTGCGCTCGTTCGACGCGGAGGCGGGCGACCATCTGGACGTGCCCGACCCGTACTACGCCGGCCCCGACAAGTTCGACGGCGTGCTCACTATGATTGAGAAGGCCTGCCGGGCGCTCTTCCGGCAGCTCGAGCCCGCCCTCCGTTCCGCGGGCTGACCTTCTCCCGACAGGAGTCCTCCGTGTCGTCGTCGTTCCCCGTGCAGCCCCTCAGCCCCCTCGACGGCCGGTACCGCGCCGCGGTCGCCGAGCTCGGCGAGTACCTCTCCGAGGCGGGCCTCAACCGCGCCCGCGTCGAGGTGGAGGTCGAGTGGCTGATCGCCCTGACCAACGAGAGCGCGTTCGGCACCTCCCCGCTCGACGAGGTCGCCCAGGACCGACTGCGCCTGCTGTACCTCGACTACGGCCAGGCCGAGATCGACTGGCTCGCCGAGCGCGAGGCCGTCACCCGCCATGACGTGAAGGCCGTCGAGTACCTCGTGCGCGACCGGCTCGCGCAGCTCGGGCTCGACCGGCTCGCCGAGCTCACTCACTTCGCCTGCACGAGCGAGGACATCAACTCCACCGCGTACGCGCTGACCGTCAAGCGTGCCGTGCACGACGTGTGGCTGCCGAAGCTGCGCGCGGTCATCGCCGCCCTGTCGGCCCTCGCCGAGAAGCATCGGGATGCCGCGATGCTCGCCCGCACCCATGGGCAGCCCGCGACCCCCACCACCATGGGCAAAGAGCTCGCGGTGTTCGTCTGGCGTCTTCAGCGGGTCGAGCGGCAGATCGCGGCATCCGAGTTCCTCGCGAAGTTCTCGGGCGCGACCGGCACCTGGTCGGCGCACCTGGCCGCCGCCCCCGACGTCAACTGGCGTCTGGTCGCGAGCCGCTTCATCGAGCACCTCGGGCTCGGGTTCAACCCGCTCACCACGCAGATCGAGTCGCACGACTGGCAGGTCGAGCTGTACGACCGCGTGCGCCATGCCGGGGGCATCCTTCACAATCTCGCGACCGACATCTGGACCTACATCTCGCTCGGCTACTTCGCGCAGATCCCCGTCGCGGGCGCGACGGGATCGTCGACGATGCCGCACAAGATCAACCCGATCCGCTTCGAGAACGCCGAGGCCAACCTCGAGATCTCCGCGGGCATCCTGCAGACGCTCGGACAGACGCTCGTCACGAGCCGCCTGCAGCGCGACCTGACCGACTCGACCACGCAGCGCAACATCGGCGTCGCGTTCGGCCACTCGCTGCTCGCGCTCGACAACCTGCTGCGCGGTCTCGGCGAGATCTCGCTGCGCGACGACGTGCTGCTGGCCGACCTCGACGGCAACTGGGAGGTGCTCGCCGAGGCCATCCAGACCGTCGTGCGGGCGGAGGTCACCGCAGGCAATTCGACGATCACCGACCCCTACGCGCTGCTGAAGGACCTCACGCGCGGGCGGCGGGTCGGGGCATCCGATCTCGCCGACTTCGTCTCGCAGCTCGACATCTCGGATGCCGCGAAGCAGCGCCTGCTGACGCTGACGCCGGCGACGTACACGGGCATCGCGTCGGAGCTCGTCGAGCTGATCTGACGGCGACGGGCGAGCAGCAGCGGCGGCTACGGAGCGTCGGCGCCCGAGTCCGCGTCGTTCTTCTCGGCCTTCTGGGCGTCCTTGGTGAGCAGCACCGGGCCGTCGATGGCCTTCGTGACCTGCGCGGGATCGACCACGAGCACGAGCAGCGCGATGACGACGAGCGTCACGACGAACGTGATGCCTGCGGCGATGAGTCCGATCACCAGGGCGTGCTGGCCCTGACCCGAGAAGCGGTCCTGGAAGAAGCCCATCGAGATCAGCACGACGACGCCCGCGAACACGGCGGCGGCGAGGGCGAGCCCGAGCAGCTGGACGGGCTTGAACAGGTCGCGGCGGGTGGGCTTGTCGGTCATGCGCGGTCCTTCGACGGGTCTGCGGTCGCGAGCGCATCGGCGGGCGCGGTGGGGCGTCGCGGCGAGAGGCCGGCGATCGCGAGGTAGACGGCGATGATGGCGGCGTATCCGCCGAACACGCCGACGCCGATGGCGGTACCCGTGAGGGTGAACGACTGGTTCGCCTCGGCGATGTAGTACGGCAGCACGTACTGCGGGCTGATGAACAGCATCCCCACCGCCAGCAGCACCGTGATGGCCCCGACGATCAGGCCGTCACGGGCATCGGATGCCGCCGCTGTGCCTCGTGCACTGCGGCGCACCGCGCGCCCGCCCGCGATGCCCTCGATGAGCCCGGTGACGAGCGCCCAGACGATGACGAGGACGAACAGCAGCACGGTCGAGCGGATCACGGCGACACCCGCGACCATGCCGGCGACGAGGGTGAGGACGCCGAGCACGAGGGGAAGTGTGCGCTGGCCGCGGGGGTACACGAGCCAGGCCGAGAGCAGGAACACGAGGGCGGTCGTGATCGCGAATCCGCTGAACACCGACAGTCCGACCGAGGCGGAGTGGTCGGCAGAGAACGTGATCATCGCCGCCGCGATCGCCGCGAACACGGCGCGCGCCAACTGCAGGTGGCGCACCTCGAAGGCGCGGGCGGTGGGAGCGTCGGGCACGGGGAAACCTCGGAAAGCGGCAGAGTCGATCAAGTCTACGTCTCGCCGGCTGTGAACCGAGGGGTCCGGTCAGCCCCCGACGGTCGTGAGGGCGGGGTAGTCGGTGTAGCCGCGGGCGTCCGGCCCATAGACGCTCGCCTGGTCGACCGCGTTCTCGTCGGCACCCTCCCGCCAGCGGGCAACGAGGTCGGGGTTCGCGATCAGCGCGCGTCCGACGGCGACGGCGTCCGCGACTCCGGAGGAGACGAGGGTTTCGGCCTCGTCCCGGGTCGTCGGGCTCGCGACTCCGGAGTTGGCGACCACCACGCCGCCGAACCGTCGACGCAGATCCCGCACGAGCGATCCGTCGAGGTCGGGGTGCAGCACGCTGAGGTACGCGAGACCGAGCGGGGCGACCCCGTCGACGAGGGCCTCATAGGTCGCGCGGACGTCCGCGGCATCCTTCTCCCAGACGTCCTGGATGTTGCGCTCCGGCGAGATGCGCAGGCCCACCCGAGCCGCACCGACCTCGGCGGCCACGGCGCGGGTGACCTCGATCACGAAGCGGGCGCGGGCGGCGGGGCTGCCGCCATAGCCGTCGGTGCGCACGTTGGACGCCGGCGAAAGGAACTGGTGCAGCAGGTAGCCGTTGGCGGAATGCACCTCGACCCCGTCGAGTCCGGCGGCGATCGCGCGGCGGGCGGCGAGCACGAACTCGTCGCGCACGATCTCCAGCTCCGCGCCGTCGAGGGCGTGCGGCACGGGATAGGGCTTCTTGGATCCGCCGGGCACCCGCACCTCGCCCTCGATGGCGATCGCCGACGGCGCCACGATGCGCGCCGTTCCGGTGATCTCCGGGTGCGAGACGCGGCCGCCGTTCATGAGCTGGGCGAACACGTGTCCGCCGGCGGCGTGCACCGCGTCGGCGACGAGCGCCCAGCCGGCCGCCTGCTCCTCGGAGGCGATGCCGGGCTGCCCGGGGTACGCCTTCGACTCGGCACTCGGGAAGGTGCCCTCGGTGATGAGCAGACCCGCCGTCGCACGCTGGGCGTAGTACTCGGCGATGAGCGGCGTGGCGACGGCGTCCGTCCCGGCGCGCAGGCGGGTCATCGGCGCCATCACCAGCCGGTTCGGGAGTTCCAGGAGGCCGACGGTGACGGGGGTGAGCAGCTGCACGGGCGGGTCCAATCGATCGGGGATGCCGCCGGACACAACCCGTCGCGGAGGTTGCCTATTCCGTCGGGCGGCGCGGCGCGGCATCCTGGTGTGCACCGCACGTTCACGAGAGGGGTCCCGATGCTCGTGCAGGTCGCCCAGCATGCCGAAGATCTGGCGCGCGCCACCGCCTGGTACTCGACGCTGCTCGCGCGCGAGCCCGTCGCGGCGTTCGATCCGCCGGGGCTCGTGTTCTTCGACCTCGACGGGGTGCGACTGCTCGTCGACCGCGCGGCGCCGTCAGCGCTGATCTACCTGCGTGTCGACGACATCGACGAGGCCGTGGCGCGGGCGCGCGATGCCGGCACCGAGGTGGTCACGCCGCCGCATCCGATCTTCTCCCACCACGACGACAGCCTCGGTCCCGCAGGCTCCGACGAGTGGCAGGCGTTCGTGCGCGACTCGGAGGGGAACCTCGTCGGGCTCGTCGAGCAGCGACTCGGCTGAGCTCAGGCGGCGAGCCGCTGCCGCAGGAAGTCGATGACCGCGGCCCGGGCCGCATGGGTCGGATGCCCCGCCTCGCCCGCGTGCGGATCGGTGAGCACCGAGTGGGCCGAGGTCGGGATGCCATCGGGGTTGCCCGCTGAGGAGTCGATCTCGAACGCGCGCCAGCCCTCGCCGAGCGCCCGCTCGAACGCGGCGAAGCGGGACGCCGGCACGCTGCGGTCGGCGGTGAAGCGCAGACCCAGGGCGCACAGGCCCTCGTCGCGCACGCGGGTGGCAAGGGTCGCCTCGGCGGCCTCGGTGAGTCCGGTGGCGTGCGCGCCGGCGCCGAAGGCGGGCGGCAGGGCGGGCTGCGACAGCACCGGCGCGATGACGGCCGGCTCGACGGCGGCGGCGAGCGCGAAGCCGCCCGAGAAGCACATGCCGATCATGCCGACGCCGGCACCGCCCGACTCGGTGTGCAGGTCGCGCGCGAGCGCGCGGAGGTAGGACGTGACCGGCCGATCGGCCCGGCGGGCGAACGCCGCGAACTCGCGCGACACGCACATGCGCAGGGCGGAGGCCGCGAGGTAGCCGCCGGTCGCGGGACGACCCGGAGTGCCGATGATCGAGGGCACCGCGACGCGGAACCCCGCCTCGACGAGCAGGTCGGCGAGGCCGATCACCTCGGGGGTCGCACCGGGGATCTCGGGGACCAGAACGACGCCGGGGCCGGTGCCGCGTCGGAACACCCGGTGGGTGAGGCCCGCGGCGGTGAAGTCTGCGGCATCCCATCTCTCGTCGAAGCCGTCGCTCACATCACTCCCTCGGTCGTCGCCGTCGCTCGCGCGCCGCGCCGGGATCGTGTCCCGCTCCGGTGAGCTCATCCGGGTCGGTGCGGTAGGCGGCCACGATCATGGCGTTCGCGGTCGCGATGAACGGCACCGCGAAGAAGGCGCCTGCGATGCCCGCGAGGGCGGCGCCCGTCGCGACGCCGAGCACGACGCCCAGCGGATGCACCTTGACCGCGCTTCCGGTGAGCAAGGGGTGCAGCACGTGGCTCTCGACCTGCTGCACGAGGATCACGATGCCGAGCATGATCACCGCGTGCACCCAGCCGTTGAACAGCAGTGCGATGCCGACGGCGACGATGCCGCCGACGATCGCTCCGACGACCGGCACGAACGCGCCGAGGAACACGATCACCGCGATCGGGATCGCCAGCGGCACCCCGAGGATCGCGGCTCCCACGCCGATGCCGATCGCATCGGTGCCCGCGACGACCAGCTGCACGCGGATGAAGCTCGTGAGGGTGCGCCACCCGGCGTGGCCGGCGGCGGTGAGGCGGGGGCGCGCCGCACGCGGCCACACGCGGACGAACCAGCGCCACATGCGGGGTCCGTCGATCAAGGCGAACAGCGTCACGAAGATCACGATGAAGATGCCCTCGATCGCGTGCACGATGCCGAGCCCTGCGGCGGCGAAGCCGGTGCCGATGTCGCTGGCGTGGGTCTGGATGTAGGTGACGATGTCCGAGATCCACGTGTCGAGCTGCTGATCGGTGATGCCGAACGGCTGGGTGGCGAGGAAGTCCTTCGCGGAGGCCACGACGGTGGTGATCTGGTGCTCGATCTTCGGCAGCTCGTAGCGGATCTGGATGGCCACGATGAAGGAGAGCAGCCCCAGCGCGGCGAAGACCGCGATCCACGAGGTGATGATCGCGAGCCACTTGGGCCAGTGATGCCGCTGCAGGAAGCTCGAGAAAGGGACGAGCAACGCCGAGAGCACGAGACCGATGAGGAACGGGATGACCACCTCGGACAGATGCACCGCCACCAGGAGCACCACCGCGAGCGCCGCGATGATCACCAGCAGGCGCCAGGCGAACGCCGCCCCGATCTTCAGGCCTGCCGGCACCGGGTCGGGTGCGGCGGGGGCCGGGGAGGCCGGCGGGGAGGCACGCCGCGAGAAGAGCGTCATGGGGTCGAACATACGCCTGTCGGGATGTCGCGGCCTCCCGCTACCGTGACCACATGTCCCCCCGCGACGACGTGATGTCCTGGCTGCTCGATTCCGACCCGGCCTTGCGCTGGCAGGTCGAGCGCGACCTCGTCGGCGTGCCCGAGGCGGTGTGGCAGGCGACGCGCGCGCGGGTGCCCCGCGAGGGCATGGGTGCCGCGCTCCTCGCCCGGCAGGACGCCGACGGCCAGTGGGCGGGCGGTGCGTTCTTCCCCGCCGACTTCACCGAGGAGCAGCGCGCCGACGGGCAGCCCTGGACGGCGACCACCTGGAGCCTGAAGCAGCTGCGCGAGTGGGGGGTGGCGGCATCCGTCCTCGACGGCACGGCGGAGAAGCTGCGCACGCACGCGCGGTGGGAGTACGACGATCTGCCGTACTGGGACGGCGAGGTCGACTGCTGCATCAACGGCTACACCCTCGCCGCCGGGGCGTGGCTCGGGGTGGACGTCTCGGGCATCGCCCGGTGGTTCGTCGAGCACCGTCAGCCCGACGGCGGCTGGAACTGCGAGTGGGTCGAGGGATCGACGCGGTCCTCGTTCCCCTCGACCCTCAATGCACTCGAGGGTGTGCTCGCCTACGAGCGGGCCGGGCTCGGCTTCCCCGAACTGACTGCCGCCCGCCACGGTGCCGAGCAGTACCTGCTCGAGCGGCGGGCGCTCTACGGTCTGCGCAGCGGCGAGCCGGTGGTGCCGTATGTGCACCATCTGGCGTACCCGTTCCGGCATGTCTACAGCGCACTGCACGCGGCCGACTACTTCCGTGCAGCCGCCCTGTTCGACGGGGTCGCCCCCGACCCGCGGCTCGCCGACGCGATCGCGTCGATCCGGTCGAAGCGGGGCGACGACGGGCGCTGGGTGCAGGAGCATCGACACCCCGGCGCCGTCTGGTTCGACGTCGACGTGCCCGAGGGCGAGGCGTCGCCGTGGCTCACGTTCCTGTCGCTGCGGGTGCTCGAGTGGTGGGATGCCGCATCCGCCCTTGCCCCTCGAGGAGCGGGCGCCTAGCGTCGGAACCGTCCACGACCGTCACCCCGTTCGGAGGCTCACATGACCACGCGTCTCATCCCCTACATCCAGTTCGCCGGCGCCGCCCGCGAGGCGATGACCTTCTATCAGGAGGTGTTCGGCGGAGAGCTGACCATCTCGACGTTCGGCGATTTCGGCATGCCCGGAGCCGACCCTTCTCACGTGATGCACTCGGAGCTCAAGGCCGACGGCTTCGATCTGATGGGCGCCGACGGTCTCGAGCCCGACCAGGTCGTGGGTGAGACCCGCATCTCGGCCGCGTTCATGAGCGACGAGGTCGAGCGCGTGCTCGGCTGGTTCGCGCGGTTCAGCGACGGCGGCACGGTGCGCCAGCCGCTCGAGAAGCAGGTGTGGGGCGACATGTACGGCGAGGTGACCGACCGGTTCGGCGTGCGCTGGATGTTCAACGTCGCCCTCCCTGGCGACGACGCCCCGCTCGCCTGACGTCGCCCACGGCTCAGAGCACGAGAGTCGCGGCGGCGCGCCTCCCGGCCTCGCGCACCCACAACGCCGCCTCGGCGCGCGCGGCCTCTCCCGACCCGGCGAGGTCGGTGAGCGAGTAGGCGGCGCGAAAGCCCGCGGTGGTCGGGTCGGCGACGAGTCGCCCGGCGACGAGCAACGCGGAGACCCCGCGATCGGCCGCCATCCCGGCGACAATCGCGGGGGCCTTTCCCGCGGCCGTCTGTCCGTCGAACGAGCCCTCGCCCGTCACCACGACGTCGGCGCGGTCGAGGTCGGCGGGGAGTCCGATCGTGCGGGCGACCTGTCCGGCACCGGAGGCGGCCGTGGCGCCCCAGGCGCGCAGCGCGAACCCCACCCCGCCCGCGGCTCCCGCGCCCGCCGCGTCGGGGTCGCCGGGCAGCAGCCCGCCGAGCCGGGCGAGTGCGGCGTCGACACGGGCGATGGCCTCGCCGTCGAGCCCCTTCTGGGGTCCGAAGACGGATGCCGCGCCGCGCTCTCCGAGCAGCGGGTTGCTCACATCCGACAGCACGACCGCCCCGCAGGTCGGCAGCGGGCGCAGGCCCGACAGGTCGAGATGCGCCAGATCGAGCAGCCCTCGTGCGCCGTGCGCGATCGGGGAGCCCGCGGCATCCGTGAACCGGGCGCCGAGCGCGGTCAGCATGCCGGTGCCGCCGTCGGTGGATGCGCTGCCGCCCACCGCGAGCAGCAGGCGCGACACCCCCGCGTCGAGCGCGGCGGCGATCGCCTCGCCGAAGCCGACCGACTGCGCATCCCACGGGAGGCGGCGCGATCCGAGCAGTTCGAGCCCGGAGGTGGCGGCGAGCTCGACCACGGCGATGCCGTGCGGAGCGTCGGGCGTGGGCGGGAGCCGCAGCCACGCGGACTCGACCCGCGCACCGTCGGGCCCGGTCACCGCGACCGGCTCGCGCACCGATCCGGGCACGGCGCGCGCGATCGCGTCGAGGGTTCCCTCGCCGCCGTCGGCCATCGGTCGGGAGATGAGGTGGTCACCGGGGCGCGCCGAGCGCCACCCGGCGATGAACGCGTCGGCGACAGCGGGGGCCGACAGGGTCTCTTTGAAGCTGTCGGGGGCGACGACCACGGTGAGCGCGGTCGCGGTCACCTCGTCGTGAACGGACATGAGAGCACCGTCGCACACCAGGTTCGGCGTCAGCCGAGAAGTGTTCCCTGGTGGAAGCGCAGCGCGGGTCTGCCCGTCGAGACGTCCCAGATCGACGACCGCCGGCTGGGGCGCTCCCCGCCGATGCGGTACGTCACGAGCACGTGGGTATCGCCGAGCGCCGCGACCTGCCACTCGTCGGTCGGCGGGATCTCCCGAGCGTCCGGTTCGGCGGCGAGCGCTGCGACGATCTCGTCGCGCGTCCACAGCGCGCCGGACGCACCGATCTCGGTGAACGACGGATGCAGCAGCGCGGCCAGGGCGATCGGGTCGCGGCGCACGAGCGGGTCGAGAAGCGACAGTTCGAGCGCCCGGAGGGTCGCGGCATCCGTCATGGGGTCAGTGTGCCACCGGCGCGTCGGGTGCGCCCGGTCTCAGTGGCGACGAGCGAGCACGATGCTGTCGTGGAAGGTGCGCAGCTCGCCGTCGCGGGCGAGCGATTCGCGCTGCCGCTCCTCCGCGATGAGCACGGTCCATTCGGCCGGGTCGAGCGCGAGGGCCGCGACATCTTCGGCCGGAGTGGGGAACCAGCGCGGCGCGGGCGCGGTGGGGTCAGAGTGGCCGCCGCCGTGGCCGTGGTCGTGCGGGGCACCGCCCTCGCGATCGTGGCCGGGTGCGGGGTGGTTGCCGTCATGGCCGTGGTCGTGACCGTGCCCGGCACCCGGGCTCCCCGGCGGCGGCGCGGCATGGGAGGTGATCAGCAGGTGTCCGCCGGGCGCGACCCGCTCAGCCGCGGCCCGCAGGATCTCCTCCCGTGGCAGGTCGACGGGCGAGTGCAGAAAGCTCGCCGTCACGAGGTCGAAGGTCTCGTCGACGTCGAGCGCCGCGAGATCGCCGGCGACGAAACGAGCGGATGCCGCATCCGCCCCCGCGTCCGCCGCGGCGGCGCGAGCGCGCCCGATCGCCGTGACCGAGATGTCGATGCCCGTGGCGCGCCACCCGTGCGCGGCGAGCCAGAGCACGTCGCCGCCCTCCCCGCAGCCGAGGTCGAGGGCGGAGCCCGCGGGGAGCGTGGCCGCGATGTCGGCCAGCACGGCGTTCACGCGGCCCGACCAGACCTGCGTGCTCGCGGCGTAGCGGTGCTCCCAGAAGTCGGCGGGTGCGATCTCGGGCCACCGGTCGCGGTCGGCGTGCACCCGCGCGACATCCTCGTCGACGAGTGCGGCGTTCACCGCGGCTCCCGCCGTCGCCCCCGCGGCCATGCTCATCGGCACGTTCGCCATGGGGGTGACGACGTTGCCGGCGGCCCAGATACGCGGATGCGCGGTGCGGCCCGTCGCATCGACCTCGATCACCGAGCCTGTGGGGCTGTCGACACGCGGCAGGTCGAGACCGGCGAGCACGTCGTCGTGGGGGGTCAGGTCGCCGCCCGTGAAGACGGCGTCGAGAGCGAGCATCGTGCCGTCGGCGAGGCGCACACCCGTGACATCCGGCCCGTCGCCCACGATCTCGACGACGCGCTGGGGCACGAGACGGATGCCACGCGCGCGCAGTCGCAGATCGTCGTCGATCGAGAGCGGTCCGAGGTCTGCGGTGAACAGGGTGACGTCGGCGCTCCACTGCCGCACGAGCTGCGCCTGATGCAGGGAGAGCGGCGAGGTCGCGAGCACGCCGAGGCGGCGGGAGCGCACCTCCCAGCCGTGGCAGTAGGGGCAGTGCAGCACGCCGGCGCCCCACCGTTCGGCGAGCCCCGCCACGGCGGGCAGCACATCGCTCGCTCCGGTGGCGACGAGGAGCGCGCGCGCCGTGCGGCGCGCCCCGTCGTCGGTGACGACCGTGATGTCGTCGTCGGTCGCCTCGACCGCGACCGCGCGCGCCTCGATGACGCCGACGCCGTAGCCGGATGCCTCATCCCGCCCTCTCGCGAGCAGGTCGGCCGGGGGCGTCCCGTCGTGCCCGAGCACGCCGTGCACGTGGGAGGCGGTGCGATTGCGGGGCTTGCCGGCGTCGATCACGAGCGTGCGGCGACGGGCGCGGCCGAGCAGCTGCGCGGCGCTGAGCCCGGCGATGCCGCCGCCGAGGATGATCACGTCGAGATCGGGATGCATGTCGACAAGTCGACGACACCGCGGGACAATCATGCAAGTTCGTTTGCGAGATCAGCAAGGAGCGTCGATGGATGCCGCGATCGCCCAGGTCGGCCCGAGGGTGCGCGCCGCGCGGCACGCGCGCGACTGGACACTCGATGACCTCGCCCGCCGCGCGGGGCTGTCGGTCAGCACTCTCTCGCGCCTCGAATCCGGCAAGCGCGGGGCGAGTCTCGAGCTGCTGCTGCCGGTGACGCGGGCCCTCGGCATCCGCATCGACGACCTGCTGCCGCCGCACGATCGGGATCCGCGGGTGCGGCGACCCGTGATCCGCCGCGACGGTCTGATCATCGCGCCGCTCACGCACGAGAGCGCGCCGGTGCAGACCCTGCGCATCACGTACCCGGCCGACAGGCCCCTGCCCGAACCTCGCGTGCACGACGGGTTCGAGTGGCTCTATGTGCTCTCGGGGCGGCTGCGGCTGCGGCTCGGCGACCAGGATCTCGAGCTCGCTCCGGGCGAGGCGGCCGAGTTCGACACCCGCACCCCGCACGCGATGGGTGCGGCAGGCGGCGCGCCCGCTGAGGTGCTGAGCATCTTCAACGGCGACGGCGAGCGCATGCACACCCGCGTGCGCACCTCCGGCTGAGCCGGTCAGGCGCCGCCGAAGCGCTCGGTGCGCACCCTCAGCGGCGGGTGGCCGAGATCGACGAGCATGCCGGCCACGGCCTCGACGAACGGGGTCGGACCGCACACGAACACGAGCGGCCGGACGGACGGCGAGAGGGTGGATGCGGCCAGCCCCGCGGCATCCACCCGACCGACCCGACCCGCCCAGGTCTCGGGAGCGGAGCGGGTGTAGATCCAGTCGACGTCGATGCCCCGGGCGGCGAGCGCCGCGATCTCGTCGCGGTAGAGCGCGTCGGCGGGCGACCGCACCGAGGTGAGCAGACGCATCGGCGCGGCCGACGACGACGCGGCGCGGGCGCGCGCCATCGACAGCAGGGGCACCACACCCGATCCCCCGGCGATGAGCTGCACCGGTGAGGGGTCGGTGTCGTGCCAGACGAAGTAGCCGCCGAGCGGACCCTTCACCTCGACGGTGTCACCCGGGCGGGCGTCGCGCACGAAGTAGGGCGAGACCTCTCCATCCGGGACCTCGTCGATCGCGAGCTCGATCGTGGTCGACGAGCCGCTGTCCGCGAGCGAGTACGAGCGCTCGGCCCGATAGCCGTCCTCGGCCGTAAGCCGCACGTCGAGATGCTGACCCGGCAGGCTCCCCGCCCACCCCGGCACGTCGAGGGTGAGCACCACCGCGTGCGAGGCGGTCGGCCGCACCGACGTGATCGTGGCGGGCAACCAGTCCGAGGTCACGCGTAGCGCTCTTCACGCCACGGATCGCCGTGACGGTGGTAGCCGTTCTGCTCCCAGAAGCCCGGGGCATCCTTCTTCTGCATCACAAGCCCGCGAACCCACTTGGCGCTCTTCCAGAAGTAGAGGTGCGGCACGAGCAGTCGCGCCGGGCCCCCGTGCACCGGTTCGAGGGCACGACCGTCGAACTCATGCGCGATCCAGGCCTGTCCGCCGAGAAGGTCGGCCATCGGCACGTTCGTCGTGTACCCGCCGTAGCAGTGCACCATGGCGTACGCGAAGTCGCTGTCGACGGCGGCCATGATCGTGTCGAGCGACACACCGCGCCAGCTGGTGCCGAGCTTCGACCAGCGAGTGACGCAGTGGATGTCGGTGTGCACCTCCTCCTGCGGCAGCGCGAGGAGGTCGCTCCAGGTCCAGGTGGTCGTGAAGCCCTTCTCGGTGCGCACACTGAAGCGCCACTCATCGAGGTCGACGCGGGGCGTGGGCCCGGCCGAGAGCACCGGGAAGTCGTCGGTGAGGTACTGGCCGGGCGGCACCGCCGGATCGGGGGCGCGGCGGCGGCCGGTGAAACCTCGGGTGATGTTCGCCATGACGGCCCTCCGTCGGGGGTGCGGAGCTCGGTGAGCTCTATCCTCCCAGAGCGGGGGATGCCGCGGGCTCGACGCGCGCATCGGGGCGACGCAGCCGCAGCACGGCGGCGAGCGCGGCGAACACGGCGACCCCGACGCCGTAGCCGTAGGTGACGGCGCTGAGTCCGAGCACCTGCACCAGGAACCCTGCCGCGACGACGGGGAGCGCCATCGCGAGATAGGACACCATGAAGATCACGGCGAACACGTCGGCGCGTGCGGTCGCGGGGATGTGCGGCGCGAGCGAGCGGATGACCCCGAAGAACGCGGTGCCGAAGCCCGAGCCGGCGACGGCGACCGCGACGAAGTAGCCGACCAGCGATGAGGTCGAGAGGGCCACGAGGGTGAGCAGGGTGCCGACGGCGAGCGCCGACGTGCCGTATATCGTGACGACCCGCGCGCTGCGGCGCCGGATGAGGAAGGCGGAGAGCGCGCCGGAGCCGGCCAGCAGCGAGACGGCGAATCCCTGCCACAGGTGAGCCGAGACCCCGAGCTCTGCGTGCACGATGCTGGGGCCGAGGGAGAGGAACAGGCCGCCCGTGGCCCAGCCCGCGAAGATCGCCGGAACGCTGTTGAGGAACAAAGCGCGCATCGAGCGGGGCACGCCGATGCGGATGCGGAACGACGCGAGCACTCCCGGCAGGCGCGGGGCGGTCTCGGGGGCGAGCCAGACGAGGGCGGCGAGCACGAGGTAGAGCGCCGTGAGCGGCGCGAACATCGCGGTGAAGGCGTCGGGTGTGACATCCAGCAGGATGCCGGGGATGACCGCGCCGACCGCGAGTCCCGCCATCGGCGCGACGGCGTTCCACACGGCGGCCGACCCCGAGCGCGACGCCGGTTCGAGGTCGATGACCGCGGCCGAGAGCGCGGAGAGGAGGAGTCCGCTCGCGATCCCCTGCACGATGCGCGCCGCGATGAGGAGCGCGATCGAGTGCGCGTTCCAGAAGAGGAAGACGCTGGCGGCGAGGAGCACCAGGCCCGCACTGATCGCGGGGCGGCGGCCGACGTAGTCCGAGATCGATCCGGCGAGCAGCAGGGTCGCGAGGAGTGCGAGGGCGTAGACCGCGAACACGACCGTGGTCGTGGCGGCGTCGAATCCGATGCGCACGGCGAGCACCGAGTAGAAGGGCGAGGGTGCGCTGGCGCCCGCCATCATCGCGGTCACGCTCAGGATCGCGAGCGCGAAGCCGTAGGTGAACCGGCGGCTCGCCCGAGCGATCGGCGTCGGGGATGTCGACATCCTTGCTCCTTCAGGGTTCGAAAGATTTCGAATAGTAGGAGGCTACTCCCGTTTTCAGGATCGTCCAACTATTGTCGAACCATGACCGGCTCCGCGGACCTCCCGCACCCTGATCGCTCCGAGATCACTCTGACCGGCGTGCTCTTCGCCCTCAGCGACCCTGACCGGCTCGACATCGCCCGCCAGCTCGTCGATGGACCGCTCGACATGGCCGCCTGCCATCTCAGCGACCCGACGATCCCGAAGTCGACGAAGTCGCACCTCATGAAGGTGCTGCGCGAAGCCGGTGTCATCCGCAACGACCCGCAGGGCCGTGGTCGCCGGCTCACCCTGCGCGACGACGACCTCAACGCGCTCTTCCCCGGTGTGCTCGACGCCGTGCTCGGTGCCGCGCGGGTCGCGCCCGAGGCTCGGGTCTAGCGAACGCCTCATCGAGCTCGGATCGACCCGCCGCGGAAGGGATACTGAGCGGGTGACCTCCCCCAGCCCCGGCACTCGCCCCTCCACGCGCGCAGTCGTGTTCGGTGGGGGTGGGTCGACGGGCAACGCGTGGTCGATCGGCGTCGTGCACGCGCTGGCAGCGCACCGGGTCGATGTGACGTCGGCGCACCTCACGATCGGCACCTCGGCGGGCGCCACCGTCGCGGCGCAGCTGTGCGCCGCCTCCGCCGCCGAGCTCTTCGCGCGCGCCCTCGCGCCCCTCCCGACGAATCGGGCGCCGTCGCCTCCTGCTCGACGGCCGCCCGGCGCGGTGTCAGCGCAACTGGATCGCACGGCGCGCCTGATCGCGGAGGCGGCCGATCCGACCGACCTGCGACGCCGCCTCGGACTCGCCGCGATCGAGCTCGACGTCACCGGGCCGGCCGACTGGCGCGACGCGTGGCGCGCCACCGTGAGGGAGCGAGTGGGAGACGCGTCCTGGCCCGATCGCGAGCTGCGCGTGACGGCGGTCGACGCTGACAGCGGCGAACCCGTGGTCTTCGACCCGCACAGTGGAATCTCCCTCGTCGACGCCGTCGCCGCCAGCTGCGCCAGCGGCCGCGCATACCGCATCGGCGACCGTCGCTACATCGACGGCGGATACCGGCGCAGCTCGGAGAACGCCGACCTCGCCGCCGGATATGACCGCGTGCTCGTGCTCTCGCCCTTCGGCGGCCGAGTGCGTACGCCGACGGCATGGCGACAGGGCCTCGCCCACCAGGTCGACGAACTGCGGGAGTCCGGCAGCATCGTCGAGACGCTCCTGCCGGACTCCGACGTCGAGCACCTGTTCGGT
>NZ_MEGA01000027.1:0-44615 GCF_001725695.1 Microbacterium sp. SCN 71-21 | reverse complement strand
GGGCGTCGTCGAGGCCACGCAGCAGCTCGGTTCGGCGGGCAAGTCGCTCGGCGCCTGACACGATCCCGCGACGCCCCGCTCACTTCGGTGGGCGGGGCGTCGTCGCGTCTCCGGCTCCCCCGTCGACGGTGCACGCAGCCCTGCCCATCGCCGGGGTGCGTCACGCTCCGGCGCCGAGCCGGGTGACCGCGGAGCGACCGGCCGTCAGAGAGCGGATGCCGCGGCCCGCGCGACGCCCGGCACCCCGTCGATCACGGTGGGGGCATCATCCGGCACCGACAGCACCGTGATCTCATCTCCGGCCGCGATCTCGCCCGGCGTGAGCACGCGCAGGTAGGGGCCGAGACGCCCCTCGCGGGTGAATCGCTTGACCCAGCCGCGCTCGTCGTCACCGCCGACCCACCGCGCGAATGTCTGGCAGGGCTTGCGCGGCGACGTCACCTGTACTTCGAGGGTCGCGCCGATGCGCCAGACCTCGCCGACACGCGCGGCGTTGACATCCAGCCCCTCGACCCGCAGGTTCTCCCCGAAGAAGCCGGGCGCGAGCTCTCGGCCGAGCTCGCCCTCCCAGAACCGCGCGTCTTCTTCGGCGTAGACGTAGACGGCCTGGTCGAGGCCGCCGTGATGCTTGCGATCCGCCTGCACATCGGCGTAGACGCCGTAGGGACCCACCTTCACGGGGCCCTCGACGGGCCGCTTGTCGATCGCCGTCACGCCCACCGTGCCCGCATCGGGACGCAGGTCGTGCACGACGCAGACGGCGATGACGCGAGGCATGGCGGTCTCCCTCAGGTGGCGGTCGGACTCGGCGCGATGACGCCGACGCTCTGGATGGCGGTGAGGAAGGCCGGGTCCGACAGCAGCGGCACGACGACCAGGAACGACGCGAGGATGTTGATCACGGCTCCCGCGACGAGCGGGATCCAGAAGGCGAGACGCCCCGAACGTGTCACGGCCCAGGAGAGCACGAACGTGGCGAGCCAACCGACCCCGAGCACGACGGCGGCGGCGATGCCCCAGGCGCGACCCGACGCGGGCACCGGAAGGTCCGATCGAAGACCCATGACCTGCGAGAGCGTACTGACGAAACCGGTGAAGTCGACGAACTGCGGAATGGCGCTCAGCACGGTGACCAGCCCGTAGCCGAGCAGCACGAAGGTCGCGACGCGGTCGATGAGTCGAGGCCGCCGCACCGCCGCGCCGCTGACCGGCGCCGGGGGCGGAAGGACGGGAGGCGCGGCCGGCGGCGGCGGCGCGATGCCGTCCGACAGGTGGTCGGTGACGGAGGGCTGACGGATGCGGGCGCGCTGTTCCTCGGGCGTCGCGTACTCGCCGAACTGCGGGCGCGGGCGCTCCTCGGGGGACTCCTGCGGGTCACTCACGGCCGGATCGCCCTCCCAGTGCCCGGGCGTCGCGGCGACCCGTGGCATCCTGACGCAGTTCCTTCGGCAGCGAGAACAGCAGGTCCTCCTCGGCCGTACGCACCTCTTCGACGTCGGAGTAGCCGGCGCCCGACAACTCGTCGAGCACCTCCTGCACGAGCACCTCGGGAACGGAAGCCCCGCTGGTCACCCCGACGGTCGCGACGCCGTCGAGCCACTCCTGCTGCACCTCCGACGCGTAGTCGACGCGGTACGCCGCCTTCGCGCCGTGCTCGAGGGCGACCTCGACCAGCCGCACGCTGTTCGACGAATTGGCCGATCCGACGACGATCACGAGGTCCGCGCCCTGCGCGACCTTCTTGATGGCGACCTGGCGGTTCTGGGTGGCGTAGCAGATGTCGTCCGACGGCGGATCCTGCAGCTCGGGGAAGCGCTCGCGCAGACGCCGCACGGTCTCCATCGTCTCGTCGACCGACAGCGTCGTCTGCGACAGCCACACGACCTTCGACGGGTCGCGCACCTCGACGGTGGCGGCGTCGGCGGGCGAGTTCACGATCGTCACGTGGTCGGGCGCCTCGCCGGCGGTCCCCTCGACCTCCTCGTGACCGGTGTGGCCGATCAGCAGGATCTCGAAGTCGTCGCGTGCGAACCGCACCGCCTCGCGGTGCACCTTGGTGACCAGCGGGCAGGTCGCGTCGATCGCGACGAGACCGCGATCGGATGCCGCGTTCACCACGGCGGGCGACACACCGTGCGCGCTGAAGACGACGTGCGCCCCCTCGGGCACCGCGTCGACCTCGTCGACGAAGATCGCCCCCTTGCTCTCGAGCTCGCGCACGACATGGATGTTGTGCACGATCTGCTTGCGCACGTAGACCGGGGCGCCGAACCGCTCGAGCGCCTTCTCAACGGCCACGACGGCGCGGTCGACACCCGCGCAGTAGCCGCGCGGGGCGGCGAGCAGCACCTTCTTGACGCCGTCGACCGGGTTATCCTGAAGGCGCCCGCGACGGCCCGGAACACGGGGCACAGGCAGGGAGACGGCGGCGGAGGTCACCCGTCGAGTCTAATGATCGACGCCTGGGAGGGCGCGGGAGGATCGCATGGCCAGGTTCGAGCCCGAGCTCGCCCCCGGCGAGACCCCTCCGCCGGCGTCCGTGCACCCGAGGGATGCCACGAAGGATGCCCCGACCTCCGTCGGGCGCTTCAACCAGACCATCCGCGACTTCGTGTCGGCCTGGGGGTCGGTCTGGATCGAGGGCGAGATCACCTCCTGGAACCTGCGGGCCGGCAACGTGTACGGACGTCTGACCGATCCCGACTCCGACGCCAGCATCGCGTTCCGCATCTGGGGAAGCGTCCGCAGCCGTCTCGCCGACGATCTGAAGGTCGGCGACCACGTCGTCGCGTCGGTGAAGGCGGACTACTTCGTCAAGTCGGGTGACTTCAGCGTCATCGTCTCGGCGATGCATCCGCTCGGTCTCGGTGACCAGTTCGAGCGGATCGAGCGCCTGCGCGCCGCCCTCTACGCCGAGGGATTGTTCGACGCGTCCCGCAAGCGGCCGCTGCCGTTCCTGCCCCAGCGCATCGGCCTCATCACCGGCGAGCGCTCCGACGCCGAGAAGGACGTGCTCCGCAACGCCGAGCTGCGCTGGCCGGGCGTGCGGTTCCGCGTCGAGCACGCAGCGGTGCAGGGCGAGCGCAGCGTCGGCGAGATCGTCGCCGCCCTGGAGCTGCTCGACGCCGACCCGGACGTCGACGTCATCGTCATCGCCCGCGGCGGCGGCGACCCGCTGCACCTTCTGGGATTCAGCGACGAACGCCTCGTGCGCGCGGTGGCCGCGGCATCCACCCCCGTCGTCAGTGCGATCGGGCACGAGAACGATCATCCGATCCTCGACGATGTCGCGGACCTGCGCGCCTCGACGCCGACGGATGCCGCCAAGCGCGTCGTGCCCGACGTCGGCGAGCAGCGCGCCATCGTGCAGCAGCTGCGCGCCCGCGCGACGCTGCGGCTGACCCAGCGCGTGCAGCACGACATCGCCCAGCTCGAGCAGCTGCGCTCGCGTCCCGTCCTCCGCACGCCCGACGCCCTGCTCGACCCGCGGGTGCACGAGCTCGTGCTGCTGACCGCGCGCGGTCGCGACACCGTCGACAGACGATGGGATGCCGCGGCTCGCCAGAGCGCGGAACTGCGCGCCGCGCTGCGCGCGCTCTCCCCCGGCGCGACACTCGCGCGCGGCTACGCGATCGCCTACCACCCCGACGGGCGCGTGCTGCGCGACGCCGCCGACGCCCCCACGGGGAGCGCCCTGGTCGTCACCGTCGGACGCGGCTCGCTCGCCGCGCGCAGCGAGGGCGAGCTCGCCGAGGGGCCGTCGGCGGCGACCGCCGGAGATTAGGATGGTGGGCATGACCGACTCGGACGCGCGCCCGTCTGACGTCGCCGAACTCTCGTTCGAGCAGGCGCGCGACGAACTGGTGCGGGTGGTCGCGGAGCTCGAACAGGGCGCCCCCACTCTCGAGCACTCCCTCGCATTGTGGGAACGCGGCGAGGCGCTCGCCGCCCGCTGCGAAGAGTGGCTGCGCGGGGCCAAGCGGCGCCTCGACGCGGCACGGTCCACCGCCGAAGGCGACGAGAGCTGATGACCGAGCGCATCGTCGCCGAGCTCGGCCGCCCCGAGACCCCGCAGGAGACCGCCGACCGCAAGGCCGAGTCGTCGCGGGCCTACCGGTCGAGCAAGACGTTCCGGAACCTCCTCGCCGCCCTGCTCGCCACGATGGCGATCGTCGTGGTCGTCGTGCTCGCCGTGCCCCGCGGACAGCTCGCCGCGACGCCCGCGCCCGACGTGGCCGCCCTCGCGCAGAGCCTCTCGGCCAGCATGAACCGTGCGGTCATCGCACCCGCCACCCCCACCGGCTGGGCGGTGAACCAGGCTCAGGTCGAGGGCGACAGCGTCAGCGCGTGGACGATCGTCTACGTGCCGGACTCCGCCGGCTACCTGCGTGCCGCCCAGGGGTTCGACGCCGACTCGGGATGGGTGGTGCGCACCCTGTCGGGCGCCGCCTCCGACGGAACGCTCGCGATCGACGGCATCGACTGGACGCGATACGACATCTCCGATCCGAGCAAGGCCGGGAACGTGTCGTACGCGCTCGCGACATCGGCGGGCAAGGACACGATCCTCCTCTACGGCACTGCGACCGCGGCGCAGACCGCCGAGCTCGCACAGAACCTCACCGCACAGATCCGCACACTCCGGGAAGCCGCGCAATGACCGACACCGCTCCGCTCACCATCTGGAACCAGATGCTCGAGGGCAACGCCCGCTTCGTGACGGGCGCGCCGCAGCATCCGCGTCAAGATGTCGAGCGCCGCCACGAGCTCGCCGCCGCGCAGCGCCCGCGGGCCGCCCTCTTCGGCTGCGCCGACTCGCGCCTCGCGGCGGAGATCATCTTCGACGAAGGGCTCGGCGACCTGTTCGTCGTGCGCAATGCCGGCCAGGTGATCTCCGACTCCGTCGTCGGCAGCCTCGAGTACGCGGTCGCCGCGCTCAACGTTCCCCTCATCGTCGTGCTCGCCCACGACGCCTGCGGCGCCGTGCAGGCCGCGATCGACTCCACCGGCGAGGACGCCCCGGAGCTGCCGACGCACATCTGGCACCAGATCGCGCCCATCGTGCCGGCCGTGCGCACAGTGATGCGCGCCGAGCACGTTCCGGCCGCGCACGCCGACCCCGAGCACGTCGGCCGAGAGCACCTGCGCAACACCGTGCACGCGCTGCTGCAGTCCTCCGAGCTCATCTCCACCGCCGTCGCCGCCGGCACTCTCGCGATCGTCGGCGCCAACTACCGTCTCGCCGAAGGAACCGCCGTGCCCGTCGTGGTCGTCGGCGGCGAGACGAACTGACCGCACACACCGCACTGGGAAGGGACAACGCTGTGACCGAGACCGAGTACCGCATCGAGCACGACACCATGGGGGAGGTGCGCGTACCCATCGCGGCGCTCTACGGCGCACAGACGCAGCGCGCCGTCGAGAACTTCCCGATCTCGGGAACCGGCCTCGAGTCCGCGCAGATCGCCGCCCTCGCCCGCATCAAGAAGGCGGCCGCGCTCGCGAACAAGGAGCTCGGCACCCTCGACGCGGGAATCGCCGACGCGATCGCCGCGGCGGCCGACGACGTCATCACCGGCGCCCACGACGACCAGTTCCCCGTCGACACCTACCAGACCGGCTCCGGCACCTCGTCGAACATGAACATGAACGAGGTGCTGGCCACCCTCGCGACGGCGCGACTCGGCTCCCCCGTGCACCCGAACGATCACGTCAACGCCTCGCAGTCGTCGAACGACGTGTTCCCCACCTCCGTGCACATCGCCGTCACGCAGGCGCTCATCGAGCACCTGCAGCCCTCCCTCGACCACCTCGCGGTGGCACTGGAGAAGAAGGCCGTGCTCTGGAAGGACGCCGTCAAGTCGGGCCGCACCCACCTGATGGATGCCACGCCCGTCACCCTCGGGCAGGAATTCGGCGGCTACGCACGCCAGGTGCGTCTCGGCATCGAGCGCATCGATGCCGTGCTCCCCCGCGTGAGCGAGGTGCCCCTCGGCGGCACGGCCGTCGGCACCGGCATCAATACCCCGCTCAGCTTCCCGCAGAAGGTCATCGCCCTGCTCGCCGCCGAGACCGGCCTGCCGATCACCGAGGCCGAAGACCACTTCGAGGCCCAGGGCGCGCGAGACGGCCTCGTCGAGGCATCCGGCGCCCTGCGCACCATCGCGGTGTCGCTCACCAAGATCAACAACGACCTGCGGTGGATGGGCTCCGGCCCGAACACGGGCCTCGGCGAGCTGCACATCCCCGACCTTCAGCCCGGCTCCTCGATCATGCCCGGCAAGGTCAACCCCGTCATCCCCGAGGCGACACTCATGGTCGCCGCGCGGGTCATCGGCAACGACGCGACGGTCGCGTGGGCCGGGGCATCCGGCGCGTTCGAGCTGAACGTCGCGATCCCGGTCATGGGCACGGCGCTGCTCGAGTCGATCCGTCTGCTCGCGAACGCGACCCGCGTTCTCGCCGACAAGACGGTGGACGGCCTCGAGGCGAACCTCGAGCGTGCCGCCGCGTTCGCCGGCATGTCGCCGTCGATCGTCACGCCCCTCAACAAGGTGATCGGCTACGAGGCCGCCGCCAAGATCGCGAAGCACTCGGTCAAGAAGGGCATCACGGTGCGCGAGGCGGTCATCGACCTCGGCTACGTCGAGCGCGGCGAGATCACCCTCGAGCAGCTCGACGAGAAGCTCGACCTGCTCTCGATGACGCACGCCGGCTGACCCCGCGGCATCCGACCCGCCTGTGGCCTCTTCCGAGGGGCCGCAGGCGGGTCGCGCCATAATCGGAGCGTGGAGCAGTCACGGCGAGTCACGTCCGCGCGCATGCGGATCCTCAGCGCTCTCGTGGCCGTCACGACGCTCGGACTGCTGCTGACCGGCGCCATCAGCTTCTTCCTGCAGTACGAGCGCACGCTCGCGAGCATCGACGCGAAGCTCACCGAGAAGGTGAAGAGCCTGCCGTCACCGGCCCCGCCGACGTCGGTGCCCGCGTACCTCGAGTCGGTCGTGACCGGCTTCCTGCCGGTGCCCAACGAGGCGGTCTTCGGCATCGTCGACGGACAGGCGGCTGTGTTTCCGGCCGCCGGCACGGAGTTCGGTGAGGGCGACGAGAAGGAGATCGTCTCCGCCGCCCTCGCCCAACCGGGTGCCGACGGGCACACCGTGCTGGGCACGGTCACGACCGCCGATGCCGGCACCGTGCGCTACATCGTGCAGCCGGTCTCGGTGCCGGGCGACGGGCGCACCGGCGCCTACGTGCGGATCGTCGGGCTCGACGCCGAGCTGCTGCCGTTCCGCGCCTCGGTGATCAGCTACGCGATCGCCGGAGTCGCAGTGCTCGCCGCCGTCGCGCTCATGAGCTGGTTCCTGACCGGACGACTGCTCGCACCGTTGCGTCGACTCCAGGAGACCGCGGAAGCCGTGACACTCGGCCACTTCGGCGACCGGGTCGAGACCGACGGCGATGACGAGATCGCCGACTTCACGCGCACGGTGAATTCTATGTTCGACCGTCTCGAGGCCTCCGTCGACACCCAGCGGCAACTGCTCGACGACGTCAGGCACGAACTGAAGACACCCCTGACGATCATGCGCGGCCATCTCGAGATGATGAATCCGCGCGACCCCGTCGATGTCGAGGGCGTCCGTCAGCTCGGCCTGTCCGAGCTCGACCGCATGACCCAGCTCGTCGATGACATCGACCTCCTCGCGTCCGCGGAGGACAGCGACCAGTTCCAGCGCCAGGACATCGACGTGTTCGATCTGACCCTTCGGGTCGGCGGGCTCGTCACGGCCATCCCCGATCATCTCTGGGTCGTCACCGACCGAGGCTCGGGCGTCGTCGTGGGCGACGACGCGCGTCTGCGCCAGGCATGGCTGCAGCTGGCCGACAATGCGGCGAAGTACGCACCCGCGGGCAGCACGATCGAGATCGGCAGCGCGGTCGTGGACGACGTCGCTCGGCTGTGGGTGCGCGATCACGGACCCGGCATCGCACCCGCGGACCGGCGGCGCGTGTTCCGACGGTTCGACAGGGCGCAGGCGGGGCGCGGCGTGAACGGTTCGGGCCTGGGCCTCGCGATCGTCGACGCGATCGCCCGGGCTCACGGCGGTTCCTGCGTCGTGACGGAGACGCCGGGCGGCGGCGCCACGCTCACGATCGAACTCCCCCTGCACCGCAGGGCCCCCGCGCTGCCGACTCCGGTGCGCGCCGAAGACGTGCTGCACCAGCGGAAGGCCTCCGAATGACCCGCATCCTCATCGTCGAAGACGAACCCCGTATCGCGACCTTCGTGCAGCGGGGATTGGAGACCGCCGGCTACGAGACGGAGATCGTGGACAACGGCTTCGACGGCGCGGAACGTGCGCTCTCCCCCGACATCGATCTCGTCCTCCTCGACGTCGGACTCCCCGGCATCGACGGCTTCGAGGTCCTGCGTCAGGTGCGCGGGCAGGGCTCCTCCGTGCCGATCATCATGCTGACCGCCCGCACGTCGACACGCGACACGGTGGATGGGCTGGATGCCGGCGCGAACGACTACGTCGCGAAGCCCTTCACGTTCGAGGAGCTGCTGGCCCGGGTGCGCTCCCGGTTGCGCGAGAACACCACGCCCACGACGCCCGTGACGATCGTGCGCGGGGAGGTCGCCCTCGACGTCATGACCCGACGGGCCGCCGTCGACGGACGGGAGTTCGATCTGTCAGCGCGGGAGTTCGCGCTCGCCGAGCAGTTCCTCCGGCACCCCGGCCAGGTGCTGAGCCGCGAGTATCTGCTGAGCAAGGTCTGGGGTCTCGACTTCGATCCCGGCTCGAACGTGGTCGATGTCTACGTTCGTTACCTCCGCAGCAAGCTCGGCGCCGATCGCATCACGACGGTGCGCGGAGCCGGATATCGGTGGGACTGACCCCTCATGAGAGAAGCCCCCGGTGTGGGGGCACCGGGGGCTGACGAGGAGACTCGGAACCCGAACCGTCCGATCCTCGGTCGCGACAACCGGGGGGTCCGTCGCGATCACTCAGTTATCCACCGGATCGACATGGGGGGGGTGGGGGGAGCCGATCCGATGCGGCAGGCGAACCTCGTCGCCGCTGCATCCATCCTGACGCGTCCAGGCGCCGAACGCCCCCCTTTCCAGATGAGAGTGTTCTCATCTTTCAGGGGGGCGCTCGAGATGCCTCAGGACAGTTCGCCGGCCTCGAGCAGATCGGTCACGAGGGCCGCGATCGCCGACCGCTCGCTGCGCTGGAGCGTGACGTGACCGAACAGCTCGTGCCCCTTGAGCGTCTCGATCACCGAGGCCACGCCGTCGTGCCGTCCGACGCGCAGATTGTCACGCTGGGCGACGTCGTGGGTGAGCACGACGCGGGAGTTCTGCCCCATGCGGCTGAGCACGGTCAGAAGCACGTTGCGCTCGAGCGACTGCGCCTCGTCGACGATCACGAACGCGTCGTGCAGCGAGCGACCGCGGATGTGGGTGAGCGGGAGGACCTCGAGGATGCCGCGCTCGGTGACCTCCTCGAGCACGTTGGAAGAGACCACCGAGCCCAGCGTGTCGAACACCGCCTGACTCCAGGGGTTCATCTTCTCGGCCTGGTCACCGGGAAGGTAGCCGAGCTCCTGGCCACCGACCGCGAACAGCGGCCGGAACACGATGATCTTGCGCTGCTGCTGCCGTTCGAGCACTGCCTCGAGACCCGCGCAGAGGGCGAGCGCCGACTTGCCGGTGCCGGCGCGCCCACCGAGGGACACGATGCCGACGCCGGGGTCGGTGAGCAGGTCGATCGCGATGCGCTGCTCGGCGGAGCGACCGTGGAGGCCGAAGACATCGCGATCGCCACGCACGAGGCGGAACGAGCCGTCACCCGAAACCCGGCCGAGTGCCGAGCCCCGCTCGGAGTGGATGATGAGACCGGTGTTGACGGGGAGGCCTGCGGCATCCTCGCTCACCGCGATCTCCGTCTCGTAGAGGTCGCTCATCTCATCGCCCGTGAGATTCACCGAGGCGATCCCCGTCCAGCCCGAGTCCACGGCCTGCTCGGCCAGGTACTCCTCGGCGATGATGCCGAGGGAGGACGCCTTCACGCGCATCGGGAGGTCTTTGGAGACCACGGTCACGTCGTGACCCTCGGACATGAGGTTCAGCGCGACAGCGAGGATGCGCGAATCGTTGTCTCCCAGGCGCAGGCCCGAGGGGAGCACCGTCGGATCAGTGTTGTTCAGCTCCACGCGGAGCGTTCCGCCCTCGCCGACCGGGACCGGGAAGTCGAGTCTGCCGTGCTCGACGCGCAACTCGTCGAGGTGGCGAAGAGCCTGCCGGGCGAAGTAGCCGAGTTCGGGATCGTGCCGCTTCCCTTCGAGTTCGGTGATCACCACGACGGGGATCACGACGGAGTGCTCCGCGAACCGGAAGAACGCGCGTGGATCGCTCAGCAGGACGGAGGTGTCCAAAACATAAGAGCGCAGGTCAGTGAACTGATCTGCGCTCTGGTGCTCGGTGACTCGCTGCTGCTGGCGTGGTGCTCGTGTGGTCACAACCGCTCCCGACCCGGGACGTGTCCCGGTGACTCGCGAGTCGACCGTTGGGCCACGAGTCGCGATCCAGGTGGCCGACTCGACCGGGCGCCTTGCCCGATGAGCACAACCTACGACCAACGGCTGCATCACCCGCATTCGACGCGGCGTGTCTCGCGTTACCGCTTCGTGAACAGCCCGCGTCCGTCGTGATACGCGCGAGAAGTACCTGATCAGCCGCCGAAACGGCGATCACGTGAGGCGAAGTCGCGGATGGCGCGCAGGAAGTCGACCTCGCGCAGGTCGGGGCCGAGCGCCTCCACGAAGTAGAACTCGCTGTGGGCGCTCTGCCAGAGCAGGAAGTCGCTGAGGCGCTGCTCCCCCGAGGTACGGATGACCAGGTCGGGATCGGGCTGCCCTCCGGTGTAGAGATGCTCGGCGATCTGCTCGGGCGTGAGGCTCGCGGCGAGCTCCTCGAGGGTTCCGCCACGCTCGTCGTGCTGGGTGATGATGCTGCGCACCGCGTCGACGATCTCGCCGCGTCCGCCGTACCCGATCGCGAGGTTGACGTGCATGCCCGTGTGCGCGGCGGTGCGGTAGGCGACATCTCTCAGCACGCGCTGCAGCTCGTCGGGAAGGAGGTCGAGTCGACCGACGGGCTGCACGCGCCAGTCCCGTTCATGGGACAGATCGTCGGCGAGCTGGCCGATGATCTCGATGAGGTCGGTGAGCTCTCCGCTGTCCCGTTTACGGAGGTTGTCGACAGAGAGCAGGTAGAGCGAGGCCACCGAGACGCCCACGTCGTCGCACCAGCGCAGGAACTCGCGCATCTTGGCCGCGCCGGCACGATGCCCGTGTGCGGCCGAGTCGTAACCGAGCTGTCTCGCCCACCGCCGGTTGCCGTCGATCATCATCGCGACGTGACGCGGCACCTGGGCAGGCGGGATCTGACGCAGCAGACTGTTGATGTAGAGGCGGTACAGCGGACCGCGGCCCTCCTGCGTTCGGCTCGACATCACCGTCCTACGCTATCGCTCTGCTGCGTATTCACCCCATGTACGACGGCTGGCATGGGCACGCCCGTAGTCTCGTTCCGATGAGCCGTTCTTCGCGAGACGTCCCTCAGCTCCCGCTCCTCGAGGCAGGAGCGGTTGCCGCGCACACGGATCTCAAGCCCACCTGGCGCGGCTGGATCCACGCCGGCACGTTCCCCGTGGCCCTCGCCGCCGGCATCGTGCTCATCTGCCTCGCAGACGGCACCGTCGCGAAGTGGGCGGCGGCGATCTTCATGACCACTTCGCTGCTGCTGTTCGGCAACTCCGCCGTGTACCACCGCTTCAACTGGGGACCGCGCGTCAAGGCGACGCTCAAGCGCATCGACCACGCGAACATCCTGCTGCTGATCGCGGGCACGTACACGCCGCTCGGTCTCCTCGCCCTCCCTCCCCAGAAGTCGACGCTCCTGCTGTCCCTGGTGTGGGGTGGGGCGCTCCTCGGCATCCTCTTCCGCGTGCTCTGGATCAACGCGCCGCGCTGGCTCTACGTCGCGCTCTACATAGTGCTCGGCTGGGCGGCGGTCATGTACATCGGCGATCTGGTCGCGGCGAACGTCGCGATGATGGTGCTGGTCGTCGTCGGCGGGCTGCTCTATACGGCCGGCGCCGTCGTCTACGCGCTGAAGCGGCCGAACCCGTGGCCCGGGGCGTTCGGCTTCCACGAGATCTTCCACGTGTGCACCGTGCTCGCGTTCCTGTGCCACTGGACGGCGAGCCTGCTCATCTGCCTCCGTCCGGCCTTCAACGCCTGAGCGGGCGGCCGTCGTCAGGCGCGGGGCGACCCGTCGTCGTCGCCGGATGCCGCGGCATCCTCTGCGGCGTCGAGTTCTTCGTTGATCTGCGCGCGGTAGTTTCCGCGGCGGATGCGGCGCAGCATGTCCCATACGAGGAAGAAGACGGCGACGGCGAGAACGCCGCCGACGATGAATCCGGCCGGTCCCGGTGTGACGAGGATCGGGTCGACGTCGCTCGGCGAGGGGGTCGGGGTGGGGGTATCGGTCGCCGCCAGCCACCAGATCACCGGGTGCATCTGTCCTCAGTTCCGCGCGCGAGCGCATAGCCTTGAAGCACCAGCCTAATCAACGAAAGCCGTGACCCTCATGACGACGCAGGAGCTGCTCGATGAGCGCTACGGGCGCACTCGCTCGCGCCGTTCGCGGCGCTGGTGGACGCTCGGCGCGGGAGCGGCGATCGCTGCGGGTGTGGGAGTGATCGCGTGGTACGCGTTCGCCTCCGCGGCCGACGCCGTGGACACGACGACGACCGCATTCCACCTGGTCGACGACCACACGGTGACCGTGACCTTCCAGATCACCGGTCCCGCCGACAAGGCGATCGCCTGCGTGCTCGAGGCCGATGACGCCGACCACGGCGTGGTCGGCTGGAAGGTCGTGCAGTACCCCGCCTCGGGCACCCACGCGCAGGCGTTCACCGAGCAGATCCCCGTGACGGGCATCGCGACCACGGGTTTTGTCAACACCTGCTGGGTGCCGTAGCCTGTCGGGATCGAATGACGACGCCCTGGCGGGAGCCGGGGCGTCGTGCCGTATGACGAAGGAGACACCGTGTCCACGGAAAACCAGGTGACCTTCCTGACCCAGGAGGCGTACGACCGCCTCGTCGCCGAACTCGAGCACCTGTCCACGACGGGCCGCGAGGAGATCGCCAAGCGCATCGAGGCCGCCCGCGAAGAGGGCGACCTGAAGGAGAACGGCGGCTACCACGCCGCCAAGGACGAGCAGGGCAAGCAGGAGGCGCGCATCCGCACGCTGCAGGCGCTGTTGAAGAGCGCGAAGGTGGGCGACGCGCCCGAGAGCCACGGCGTCGTGGAGCCCGGCACGGTCATCACCGCGCTGGTCGCGGGCGGCGAAGAGGTCTTCCTCCTCGGCAACCGGGAGATCGCCGGAGGCACCGACCTCGACGTCTACAGCGAGGTCTCCCCGCTGGGTTCGTCGATCCTCGGCCTCAAGGAGGGCGAGAAGACCTCCTACACCGCGCCGAACGGCCGCGAGATCGCCGTCGAGATCATCAAGGTCGACACGTTCACGGGCTGAACGCACCGACGTGAGACTGGCCGGTCCCCCTCGGGGGCCGGCCAGTCGTCGTCTCAGTCGGCGACGATCGTGGGCTGGAAGCCGGCCTCTTCGAGCGTGCGCAGCACGAGCGCACGGTGCTCGTCACCGCGCGTCTCGACGCTGAGCTGCAGCACGACCTCGCTGATGAGCAGCCCCTGCCCGTGGCGGGTGTGGAGCACCTCGATGACGTTGGCGCCCGCGAGGGCGAGCAGTTCGGAGACGCGGGCGAGCTGGCCGGGACGATCGGGCAGCGGGATGCGCAGGCTCGTGTAGCGATTGGATGCCGCGAGCCCATGCGCGACGACGCGCTGCAGCAGCAGCGGGTCGATGTTGCCGCCCGAGAGGATGGCGACGGTCGGTCCGTCTGCGGGCACCTTTCCGGTGAGGATGGCGGCGACGCCGACCGCGCCGGCGGGCTCGACGACCTGCTTCGCGCGCTCGAGGAGCACGAGGATGGCCCGGGCGATGTCGTCGTCGCTGACGGTGACGACCTCGTCGACGTAGCGCTGCACGAGCGCGAAGGGGATGTCACCGGGGCGCTTGACCGCGATGCCATCGGCGATCGTCGGCGTCGTGTCGACCTCGAGCGGTTCGCCCGCCGCGATCGACGAGGGGTAGGCGGCCGAGTTCTCGGCCTGCACGCCGATGATCCGCACCTCGCGACCTTCGGCGGCCGCACGCAGCTTGATGGCGGCGGCGACACCCGAGATGAGGCCTCCCCCGCCGATGCCGAGCACGACCGTCCGGACGTCGGGCACCGCGTCGAATACTTCGAGGCCGAGTGTGCCCTGCCCGAGGATCACATCGAGGTGGTCGAAGGGGTGGATGAACACGGCCCCGGTGCGCTCGGCGAACTCGGCGGCGAGGCGCAGCGGCGTCTCGACGGTCGGCCCGTCGAGCACGACGTCGGCGCCGTAGCCGCGGGTGGCGAGGAGCTTGGGCACGGGGACGCCCAGAGGCATGAAGATCGTCGCCGGGATGCCGAGGCGCTGGGCGGCGAGCGCCACGCCCTGCGCGTGGTTTCCGGCCGATGCAGCGACGACGCCGCGGGCCCGCTCCTCCTCGCTCAACCGGGAGAGCCGGTAGGCGGCGCCGCGGATCTTGAACGAGCCGGTGCGCTGCAGGTTCTCCAGCTTCAGGTGCACCGGGGCGCCGAGCACCTCGGAGAGGAAGTGCGAGCTGTCCACGGGGGTGGTGGCGATCAGCGGAGCCAGGGTGGCTGCGGCATCCTCGAACTCGGCAAGTGTCGGCTCGCTCACGCGGGAGTCCTCCTCGGGCACGGCCCGTCGACCTGACGCCGCGGCTGCGAGCGCCCATCGACTCAGTCTAGGGTCGGGTGCATTCCGCTTCGGGCGTGCGTCGGGGCGCCGTCCTAGTCAGAACTTTCCGCCCATCTCGTGCAGGCGCTCGACCCGATCGGGGATGGGCGGATGCGTCGCGAACAGGCGCGACATCCCTCCGCCGCGCAGCGGATTCGCGATCCACAGATGCGCCATGGAGGTGTTCGGCTTCTGCAGCACGGTGCTCGCGCCCTCGAGCTTCTCAAGCGCCGATGCGAGACCCTCGGGGTCACGGGTCGTGAGGGCGCTGGTCGCGTCGGCGAGGTATTCGCGCTGACGGGAGATCGCGGCCTGCACGCCCGCCGCGAGCAGCGGCGCGACGATCGCGGCGACGAGCCCGAACACGAGGAACAGCGCCTGGGCCTGCGCGTTGTTGCTGTTGTTGCGGCGCATGCTTCCGAAGAACGCCATGCGCATGAGCATGTCGGCGATGAGGCCGACGGCGACGACGAGACCGAAGACGAGCAGCGACACCCGGATGTCGTAGTTGCGGATGTGGCCGAGCTCGTGCGCGAGCACGCCTTCGAGCTCACGGTCGGTCATCAGCTCGAAGAGCCCGGTGGTCACGGTGATCGCGGCCTTGTCGGGCGAGCGGCCCGTGGCGAAGGCGTTCGGCGCCGGGTCGTCGACGACGTAGAGCGTCGGCATCGGCGTGCCTGTCGTGATGCACAGGTTCTCGACGAGCCGGTAGTACCGCGGCGCCTGCTCGCGCGTGACCTCGAACGCACCCGAGAGCGCGAGTGCCTCACGGCTGGCGGCGAAGTACTGGATGCCGGCGTACCCGGCCGCGAAGACGAGCAGGAAGGCCGTCACCCACCAGTTGCCCGACATCAGCCAGCCGGCGACCAGACCGATCAGCCCGATGAAGACGACGAAGCCCACGAGGATGAACCAGGTGTTGCGCTTGTTCGCGGCGATCGCCGAATACACGCGTGCCTCGCGCCGGGATCAGAACTGGATGCGGGGCGGCTCGGCGATCGACGCGCCGTCGACCACCTCGAAGAACTCGCGCGGCGTGAAGCCGAGGTTGCGGGCGAACAGGTTGTTCGGGAACACCTTGATTTTGGTGTTCAGTTCTCGCACGCCGCCGTTGTAGAACCGGCGGGACGCCTGGATCTTGTCCTCGGTGTCGACGAGCTGCTGCTGAAGCTGCAGGAAGTTCTGGCTCGCCTGCAGCTGCGGGTAGGCCTCGGCGACCGCGAAGATCGACTTCAGCGCCTGCTGCATGTGCCCCTCGGCCACGCCGGCCTCACTGGGCGAGGAGGCGCTGATCGTCTCGGCCCGCGCCTGCGTGACGTTCTCGAACACCGCCTTCTCATGGGCCGCATAGCCCTTGACGGTCTCGATCAGGTTCGGGAGCAGGTCGGCGCGTCTCTTCAGCTGCACCGTGATGTCGCTCCACGCCTCATCGACGCGCACTCCGAGCTGCACCAGCCCGTTGTAGGTCGCCCACAGGTAGATCCCCACGATCACCAGCAGGGCGACGATGATCAGAACCGGGATGAGCCATTCCATCTCGATCGACTCCGTTCGCGTAGTGCCCTCATACTAGTGGCGCCCTCGGGCGTGATGATGCGCTCGCGGCAGACTCTGGGTCTACTCCCCGAGGACGCGTCGGAGGTAGCGGTTGCGGAAGACCCGATCGGGATCGAGCCGGTCGCGCAGGGCCGTGAAGTCGTCGAACCGAGGGTAGGCGGGGCGCAGGTCATCGGCGGTGCGCGTATGCATCTTGCCCCAGTGGGGACGCCCGTCGAAGGTGCGCAGCAGCTCCTCGATCGGTTCGAAGTAGGTGGCCGGGTTCTCCCGCCAGTAGCGGTGCACGGCGATGTAGCCGGTGGCGCGGCCCGAAGCCGTCGAGAGCCATAGGTCGTCGGATGCCGCGATCCGCACCTCGATCGGGAACGACACCCGGTACCGGCGCTCGTCGATGAGCGCGCGCACGGCGTCGAATGCCTCGGCAAGGCGCTCGGCGGGCACGGCGTACTCCATCTCGCGGAACCGCACGCCCCGGTGCTGCGTGAACACGGCGGTGGAGGCATCCGTGTACTCGCGTCGCCCCGTGACCTTCGCTGCGAGGCGCGACAGCGGCGGGGTGATCGCCGGCACGGCGCGGCCGAGAGCGCACACGGCGGTGAAGACGCCGTTGGAGAGCAGCTCCTCGTCGAGGAACTTCGCGACGCGGGGCAGCGGATGGCGCACGGCGCTCTCCGGCAGGCGGGTGTTGGTCTTCAGGAGTCCCACGTCGGTGTGCGGGAACCAGTAGAACTCGACATGATCGGATGCCGCGGCCCGGTCGGCGAACGTCGCCACGACGTCGTCGATCGGCTCGGGGTGCTCGACGGCGTGCAGCACGAACGCGGGCACGAGTCGCAGGGTGACCTCGACGAGGATGCCGAGCGCGCCGAGTCCGAGTGCGACCGCCGGAAGCAGATCGGCGTTCTCGGTGTCGTCGACGGTGAGGAACTCACCCTCGCCGGTGACCAGCGTGACCCCCGCGACCTGGGTCGCGATGCCGCCGAACGCGGCGCCGGTGCCGTGGGTGCCGGTGGAGATCGCCCCGGAGATCGACTGCCGGTCGATGTCGCCGAGGTTCGCCATGGCGAGGCCGTAGGGCGCGAGCAGCTTCGGGATGCGGTGCAGGCGGGTGCCGGCGCGGAAGGTCGCGAGCCGCCGCTCGCGGTCGACCCGCACGAGCCCGGTGAGGTCGCTGAGGTCGAGCAGCACGCCGGGCGCGACGGCGATGCCGCTGAAGCTGTGCCCGGCACCGACGGCCTTCACCGGCAGGCCGCGTGTGCGGGCGGCGAGCACCGAGCGGCGTACGGCGTCGGGCGTCGCGGGGTACTCGACCCGCGCCGGGCGCACGCTCTCGGTGCGCCCCCAGTTCGTCCAGGTGCCGCCGGGTCGTGTCACAGGAACGCCTTTCCCTCACCGCGGTAGGTCGCGGCCTCCCCCACGACGGCTCCCGCCGCCACGATCGCGAATCGTTCGACGCGCTCCGACAGCTCACCGCTCTTCGCGTGCCGGAACCACACCCGGTCGCCCACCCGCAGCGTGCGCGCCGCCGGCCCCTGCACCGGGGTCTGCACCTCGCCGGTGCCCTCGCGACCGAGGGTGCGCAGTCCTTCCGGCCACACCGGCGCGGGCTGCCGCGACGCGACCGGCGGGCCCGAGGCGACCCAGCCGCCGCCGAGCAGCGTCGCGATGTCGTCGGTCGGCCGACGGACCACGTCGAGGGCGAAGGATGCCGCCGGCGCCGGGTCGAACGCGCGGTAGCGCGAGAACAGATGCCCCGCGAACAGGCCGCTGCCGGCGGTGAGCTCGGTGACCGCGGCATCCGATGACGTGTACTCCAGCGACCCGGTGCCGCCGCCGTTGACGAACTCGAGCGGCGCGATGCGCGTGACCGCCGCCACGATGGCCTGCCGCCGTTCGCGCAGCTCGTCTCCCGAGGAGCGCTGCATCCAGCGGATCACGGGGTCCGACGGGCCCTCGGCGTCGGGCTGGCCGGCGATCTGCGCCTCGTACATCATGAGTCCGGTCAGGCGGAAGCCGGGTCGCGCCGCGATGTGCCGGGCGAACCGGGCGACGTCGTCGGCGTCGTGCAGCGGCGAGCGCCGCACCCCGATGTGCCCGAGTGCGCGGCTGCGCCACGAGGCATCCGCGTCGATCGCCACCCGCACCTCGGGTCGCGTCGCGGGAGATGCGACCGCGTCGACCAGGTCGAGCTGGGCCGGGCCGTCGACCATGAGCGTCACGCGCGCGGATGCCGCCTCCGAGGCGACGAGCGCGGCGAGCGCCGCCCGATCGGCGGTCGGGTATCCGACGACGACGTCGTCGTGGGTGTCGGCGAGCCACAGCGCCTCGGCGAGAGTGAACGCGAGGATGCCGCGATAGCCCGGTAGGGCGAGGAGCGCATCGAGCGCCTCGCGCACACGCAGGGACTTGCTGGCGACGCGGATCGGCATACCGCCGGCGCGCGCGATCATGTCGAGCGCGTTGTAGCGCAGCGCTTCGAGACCGAGCACGGCGACGGGGGCGGAGCGGTCGGCGGTGGCGGCGGTGAGCGAGGGCCAATAGGCCGCGGGCTCACGCCACGGCTCCCCGGCGGGCGCCGCGAGCAGATCGATCGTCATCGTGCCGTGCTCCTCGTCGCCGGTGGCCGCATGCGCTCAGCCTAGGCCGCGGCGACCCGCACCGTGACGTGCGTGCTGTGCGGGTGCGTCGTGCCTACGCTGTGCACGTGAGCACTGATGAGGGCGCGCCGCAGCGCATCGAGAGCCGGCACGGAGTGAGCGACGCCGACGACGCCGTTCCGGGCGACGGCCGGTTCGAGACGGCCACCGAGAAGTCCGATCGCAACTGGACCGACATCCTGCAGGAGCTGCGCGCCACGCAGACCGGCACGCAGATCCTCACCGGCTTCCTGCTCGCGGTCGCGTTCCAGCCGATGTTCCAGACGCTCGACGCGTTCGCCCGCACGTTCTACCTGTGCCTGGTGACCCTCGCGGGCGTCGCCACGCTGCTGGGTCTCACGCCGATCATCATGCACCGCCGCCTCTTCCGCCATCACGAGAAGGCGCGGCTCGTCGTGATCGGCAACGTCTTCCTGCTCGCCACCCTCGCGGTCGTCTCGCTGCTCGTCGCGGGGGTCGCCGCGTTCCTGTTCGGCGTGACGGCGGGGCTGCCCGCCGGCGCCGTCGCCCTCGGGGTGACCCTCGTGGCGGTGGCCGTCATCTGGTTCGCCGTGCCGCGACTCGGGCGCACCCCGAGCTGAGCGGCGGGGCGCGGCATCCGTCGACTGCCGATCGGCAGTCAGCGACGACCCGGCGCCCCCGAAGCCGGAGCACGGTGGGGTGTGCCCCCGCTGGGACTCGAACCCAGACTGAAGCGATTTTAAGTCGCCTGCCTCTGCCATTGGGCTACGGGGGCCCGCCCCCACCCTAGGACAGCGACACGCGCCGTCAGAGGCGGGCGAGCGCGACGATGTCCTCCTCGAACTCGGTCGTCACCTCGCGCGAGACCGTGGCGCGGGTGCCGCCGAGCGCCCGCAGGTAGTCGTCCGTGCCGACCGCGTCGCCCGTGTCGCCGGAGGCGAGGGCGCGCGCAAGAGCCTCCTGCGATGCGCGCCGCGCGGCGTACTCGATGTCGGCGGGGGTGAGTCCGTCGCTGGCGTCGACGAGAGCCGAGACATCCACGTCGCCCGCGACGTCGACAGGGATGTACCGACCCCAGATCGCGCGGCGCGCCTCCGCGTCGGGCAGGCCGATCGGCAGCACGTAGTCGAAGCGTCCGTGCCGCAGGAACGCGGCGTCGAGTGCGCGGATGAAGTTCGTCGCACAGATGAGCAGCCGGCCGTCCCGCTCACGGAACTCCGCGACGAGCTTCAGCAGCTCGTTCGTGACCCCCTGCGTGGGCGAGGGCGGCGTGCCGCCCCGATGAGCCGCGATCTCCTCGACCTCATCGATGAAGACGACCGCGTGCTCGAGCTGGTCGATCGCCTCGAACGTGGCACGCAGGGCGCCGGCCATCCCCCGCGCGCTGTCGCCGAGCCGCGAGGGGAAGACTTCGACGAACGGCCAGTCGAGACGGGATGCCACGGCCCGCGCGAAGGTCGTCTTGCCGGTGCCGGGCGGCCCGAACAGCATCACCGCCCGCGGCGGCACCACCCCGAAGCGCTCGGCGAGCTCCGGCTGCGCGAGCGGCGTCACGAGTCGCTCCTCGAGGATCGTCTTCTCCGTCGTCATGCCCGCGACCGCGTTCCAGAGGTGGCGCGGCAGAATGCGACCACCCAGCTCCTTCAGCACGTCGAGCTCGCGGCGCTGCACGGGGAGCTGACGCTCCAGGTAGCGCACCGCTCGATGCACGACGAAGGAGTTCTGCGTGAACGGCTCGACCCGCTGCCCCTCCGGCACCAGCACCGACAGTGTGCCGAGCCCGAGCGGCGCCATCCGGCGCTCGAGCGCATCGAGCAGGGCGCCGCTGATCTCGCCCGCGGCATCCGTCTCGCGCACTCCGAAGAACACCACCCATCCCTGCGCGTGGGCGGCACGGCCGACAGCGGCCCCGACGATGTCGTCACCGCGCACCGCGACCACCGCGTGGTCGGCCTGGCAGGAGGCCACGACCTCGGCCAGCGAGTAGATCGGCGTTGCACCTTCGCCCGTCACGTGGCCCCACAACCGCACGAGCTGGTCGAGATCGTCGCCGTGGAAGTCGCGGATGTGCACCTTGGTCACTCGGGCCTCCTCGGGCGCAGCCGCCGGACCCGAGGCACCTGTGCCCCGCGGCGGGAAGCCCAGTGTGGCATACGGCACGCGCACCCCGCCAGCGGTGCGGCCGGGAGTATCCGAAGAATGCGGAACGCCGCGGCATCCGAAGATGTCGCGGCGTTCCGTGAGACGTGCGCCTACTTCGCGGCGGCGGCCTTCTCGGCGACCGGCGCCTTCTCGGCGGCCGGCTTCGCGGGCGCCTCAGCCGGCTGCGGCGGACGCGGGCGCGACGCGAACTCGTCGAAGAAGCGGCGCGGCGTCTGCACGGCCTCGAGGTTCACCACGTCGCGACCGAGCCAGAAGTTGTTCCACCAGCCCCACAGCACGCGCCACTTGCGCTCCCACGACGGCATCGCGAGACCGTGGTAGCCGCGGTGCGCACCCCAGGCGAGGAAGCCCTTGAGGGCGATGTTGCCCGACTGGAAGACACCGTTGTAGAGGCCGAGACCGGCCACGGCGCCCAGGTTCTTGTGGATGTAGTCCTTCGGCAGCTCGCCGCGCAGCACCGCGGTGAGGTTCTTCGCGAGCTGCTTGGCCTGACGCACCGCGTGCTGGGCGTTCGGCACGCAGAAGCCGCCGACACCGCCACCGGTGAGATCGGGCACCGCCGCGACGTCGCCCGCCGCCCAGGCGCCCTCGACGACGTTGCCGTCGGCGTCGATCACGCGCAGGTCGCCCTGCGTCGTGATGCGTCCGCGCTGCTCGCTGGGCAGGTCGCTGCCCTTGACGACCTGCGGGTTGGCCATGACGCCCGCGGTCCAGACGATGATGTCGGTCGAGATGACCTCGCCGGTCGAGAGCTCGACGTTGCCGTCGACGGCCCCGGTGACCTGGGTGTCGAGGTGCACGTACGCACCGCGCTTCGCGAGGTCCTTCAGAACCCACTCGCTCGTCTTCAGCGACACCTCGGGCATGATGCGGCCCATCGCCTCGATGAGGTGGAAGTGCGTCTCGTCGAACGTCAGCTGCGGGTACTTCTTCAGCAGCGACGACGCGAAGTTGCGCAGCTCGGCGAAGGTCTCGATGCCGGCGAATCCGCCACCGACCACGACGACGGTGAGCAGACGCTCCCGCTCGGGTCCGGGCGGCAGCGCTGCGGCCTTGTCGAAGTTCGAGAGGAGCTTGTCACGAACCCAGACGGCCTCCTCGATCGCCTTCATGCCGATCGCGTTGTCGGCGATGCCCGGGATCGGGAAGGTGCGCGAGACCGAGCCCGCGGTGACGACGATCTGGTCGTACTCGAGCTCCCACGCCTCGCCCTCGGACGGGGTGATGGTGGCGACCTTGTGGGCGTGATCGATCTTCGTCACTCGGGCGGTGACGACCTCGGTCGACGCCAGGTGGCGACGCAGGGCGACCACCGCGTGACGCGCCTCGATCGACCCGGCCGCGACCTCGGGGAGGAACGGCAGGTAGGTCATGTAGGGAAGCGGGTCGACGACGGTGACCTGAGCCTCACCCTTGCGGAGGTGCTTCTCGAGCTTCCACGCGGTGTAGAAGCCGGCGTAGCCGCCTCCGACGATCAAGATCCTGGGCACGGTGTTAGTCACGGTGAACGGAACTCCTTGGCGAATTGATGCTCGGCGTGCGGGAGTCACGCGCCGATCGGATGCGTCGGACAGCAGCGGTGACGCCGAGCGCCACCAGTATAGTCGCGACGGTCACCCCCAGAAGCGGCAGCGAGCCGTACAGCAGCGTGTCCCGCGAGGGCAGCAGCAGGGACCCGCGCGGGGTGGCGGCGTCGGCCGGTGGGAGCGCCGGCAGCGCGACCGGTGTGGCGGAGTCCTCCGGCGCCGGCGACGCGTTCGCGCGACGGTGCAGCGTGATCCAGTCGGAGAGCGATCCCATCGGGTTCGCGGTCACCGTGGGCACGTCGGCGGACACGGCCGCGGCGGCGTTGACGAGCCCGTACCCGTAGAGCGCGTTGGGCACCGTGCCGAGCGAAACGCCGGGCGGGGCGGTCGCGGTGGCGATGATGCGGTTGATGACGTTCGCCGCGTCGAGGTCGGGGTGCGCGGCGCGCACGAGCGCGACGATGCCCGCGACGATCGGGGCGGCGCCGCTCGTGCCGTTCCACCGCACCAGCGACCCGCCGGGCGAGACCCCGAGAAGCTGTTCACTGGGCGCGGCGACGCCGATGGTGATCCCCTGGGTGGAGGCCTCCTGGCTCGCCTGGCCCGACGGAGTGACCCCGGCGACCGTCAAGACACCGGGTATCGTCGCCGGCGCGCCGACGCGGGTCGTCCCGCTTCCCCGGTTGCCGGCGGCGACCACGACGACGACGTCGTGCGAGAACGCGTACTGGAAGGCCGTGTCCCACGACGGATCCCAGTCGAGCGTGTTGGTCGTGAACGACAGGTTGATCACCTTCGCGCCGTTGTCGACGGCCCACTTCATGGCCGAGGCCACCTGGGTCACGAACGGCACCTTCACCTCGCTGCCGAACGAGATGGATGCCGACAGCAGCTGTGCCTGCGGAGCGACGCCGATCATGCCGGTGCCGTCCGACAGCGGGCGGGCCGCTGCGAGGGAGGCCACCCAGCTGCCGTGACCGGTGTCGCTCGAGCCGACCGGCGTGCGGCCGCTCGCCGAGCCCTCGCCCGAGAAATCGGCGCCGCCGACGACCGCGGCGTTGAGCTGCGGCGCGGCACCGATACCGGTGTCGATGATCGCGATCTTCACGCCCGCGCCCTGTGTCGTCTGCCAGGCCTGCTCGATTCCGTAGTCGGTGAGCCAGTACTCCGCCGCCCGGGCCGCGTCCTCGGTCGCTGCGTTCGCCATGCCGGTCGACGCCGGCTGCGCGCCCGAGGCCGCGACGGCGGGGATGCCGGCGGCCGCCGGGGCGACGACGAACCCACCGGCGATGAGCACGGCGGCCACGACGACCCGGCGAGCACGCATCAGGCCGCCTCGCCCCGGGCGGCCCCGGGATCGGCGCAGACGCAGCGCGAAGGCGACCAGGTCGACCGGGCCAGCGCCGCGTCGCCGATCGGATTGACGCCGGGCCCTGCCGCGAGAGCGTGGCCGGCCAGTGCATGCAGACACTTGACGCGGGTCGGCATGCCGCCGGCGGAGATGCCGGCGATCTCGTCCACCTCGCCGTACGCGGCGCGATCGGCGAGGTAGCTGGTGTGCGCGGCGCGGTAGGCGTCCGCGACATCCGCGTCGTCGAGCAGCCCCGCAAGCTCGGGCATGACGTGCTCGGCCTCGAGGGTCGACATGGCCGCCGTCGCGGCCGGATGGGTCAGGTAGTAGAACGTCGGGAAGGGCGACCCGTCGTCGAGCCGGGGCGCCGTGGCGACGACCGTGGGGTTGCCGCAGATGCAGCGCGCCGCGATGCCGAGCACCCCTCGCGCGGGGCGTCCGAGCTGGGCGCGCAGCACGGCCAGCTCGGCGTCGGTCACGGCAGGGTAGGGCGGCGTCGTCACCCCGAAAGGCTACCGGGGCGCGGCTCGGTAGACGCCGGGCGTCACGGACTCGGTGTGGCGTCCGAGGTGGGGCTCGGCGTGGATCCGTCGGTCGGCGCCGTGGCCGTCACGGCGGCCCCGGCGGCGGCCAGCGATCGCACGAATCCCGACATCCAGTCGTTGCGGGTCTGCGTGAGCTGCGCGCTCACGGGAGCCGCGTCGCGCGGCTGCTGGTCGGCGGGAAGATCGTTGTCGACCAGATAGAGCACCTGACCCGGTGTCACGTAGTAGAGCCGTTCACGCGCCTGCGTGGCGATGTACGCCGGGTCGCCGAGGCGGTCGCTCTCGGCCTGGAGCGCATCGATCTGCTGCTGGGTGAGCTGCACCGCGGCACGGGCGGCGGAGAGCTTCTGCTGCTGGGCGAGGTAGGTGCCGACCGTGGGCACGAGAACTCCGACGGCCAGCACCACCAGGCCCAGCATGATCACCATGAAGCCCGACAGGCGGATGCCGCCGAGCCAATCGCGTGCGGCAAGTCGCCGAGCCCGCGGGGTCTCCTCCGGAGATGCGGAAGGGGGAGTCGGTCTCTTGGCCACGACTCCCCCTTCCGGTAGATCAGCTGCGCTCAGCCCTTGAAGCGGGGGAAGGCACCGCGACCGGCGAAGACCGCCGCGTCGCCGAGCTCTTCCTCGATGCGCAGAAGCTGATTGTATTTCGCGACGCGCTCGCTGCGGGCGGGCGCGCCGGTCTTGATCTGACCCGCGTTGACGGCGACAGCGAGGTCGGCGATCGTGGTGTCCTCGGTCTCACCCGAACGGTGCGACAGCATCGAGCGGTAGCCGTTCTGCGTGGCGAGCGAGATCGCGTCGAGCGTCTCGGACAGGGTGCCGATCTGGTTCACCTTCACGAGCAACGCGTTGGCGACGCCCAGGTCGATGCCCTTCTGCAGGCGGATCGGGTTGGTGACGAACAGGTCGTCGCCGACGAGCTGCACCTTCGAGCCCAGCGCCTCGGTGAGGTCCTTCCAGGCGTCCCAGTCGTCCTCGGCGAGGGCATCCTCGATCGTGACGATCGGGTAGTTCGCGACGAGGTCGGCGAAGTAGTCGGTCAGCTGCGCGGCCGTCCACGGCTTGCCCTCGACCGTGTAGACGCCGTCGGCGAAGAACTCGGTCGCCGCGACATCCAGGCCCACGGCGATGTCGGCGCCCGGGGTGAAGCCGGCCTTCTCGATCGCCTTCAGCAGGAAGTCCAGGCCCTCGCGGTTGCTGGGGAGATCAGGGGCGAAACCGCCCTCGTCGCCGAGACCGGTCGCGAAGCCTGCGGCCTTCAGCTCGCCCTTGAGGACGTGGTAGACCTCGGTGCCCCAGCGCAGCGACTCGCCGTAGGTCTCCGCGCCGATCGGGGCGAGGAAGTACTCCTGGAAGTCGATGCCGTTGTCTGCGTGCGAGCCGCCGTTGATGACGTTGAACAGCGGCACGGGAAGCACGTGGGCGTTCGGGCCGCCGAGGTAACGGAACAGCGGGAGGTCGGCCGAGTCGGCCGCCGCCTTCGCGACCGCGAGGCTGATGCCCAGGATCGCGTTCGCGCCGGTGCGCGACTTGTTCTCGGTGCCGTCGGTCTCGATGAGGATCTCGTCGATGAGGCGCTGCTCGCTCGCCTCGACACCCTCGATCGCGGGGCCGAGCTCATCGATGACGGCGTCGACGGCCTTGAGCACGCCCTTGCCGCCGTATCGGCTCTTGTCTCCGTCGCGCAGCTCGTACGCCCTCGTACGCCTCGAAAGCGCCGGTCGACGCACCGGAGGGGCCGGCCGCCCGCTGGACGCTGCCGTCGTCGAGGAGCACCTCCACTTCGACGGTCGGGTTTCCGCGCGAGTCAAGAATCTCGCGCGCGCCTACAGCCTCGATCAGTGCCACTGAGGACTCCCTGGTTCAATCAAGAGTTCCCATTCCGGGAACAGGTGCATGCGGAGCGTCATCGGTCCTCCACCACTCTAGTGACGACGGATGCCGCCGCCACCGGCGCGTCACGAACCCGAGCGGGATGCGGCATCCGTCACGATCGCCACGGCGATGCCGTCCCATCCCTTCGCGTCGAGGGTCTGGAGCGCTGTCGCCTCGAATCGTGGGTCGGCGGCGAGGAGCGCGAGCCCCCGGCGAACCCCCTCGGCCTGCTCGTCGGATTCGTCGGTGGTGACGAGACGACCGGAACGCACGACGTTGTCGACGATCACGAGGGCGCCCGGGCGGGAGAGCCGCGCAGCATGGTCGAGATAGAGCGCGTTGGACTGCTTGTCGGCGTCGATGAAGACGAGGTCGAACCCGGGCTCGAGACCGGGGAGCACGTCGGCCCCGCGGCCGATCTCGATGCGCACCCGCTCCCCCACGCCGGCACGGTCGAGGTTGCCGCGGGCGACGGCCGCGTGCGCGGGCTCCGCTTCGATCGTCACCACCTCGCCGCCATCACCGACCGCGCGTGCCAGCCAGATCGTGGAGTAGCCGCCGAGCGTGCCGATCTCCAGCACCCGCCGGGCGCCGATCGCTCGCGCGAGCAGGTGCAGCAGCTTGCCGTTCAGCGGCGCGACCTCGATCGCGGGGAGACCGGCGGCATCCTGCTCGTGCACGGCCGCCTCGAGGGCGGCGTCGTGACCCACAAGGGTCTCCGCGAGGTAGGTGTCGACCCGGCGCCACACCGCGGGGGTCGGGAGGGCGTCGTCGGTCATGGCGACAGCCTCCCGGGCGGCGCGGCGAGCGTCAAGGGCGGCGGGCGGGTCGCCCGCATCGCGGCGACGTCGGGAGGCGGGGTCAGGACGCCGCGCGGCGCTCCGCGACGAGCGAGGTGAGCACGGCTGCACCGGTTGAAGCGTCGGGCGCGGTGACGGTCAGGCGGCGGCCGTCGAGGCGCGTGACCTCGATGCCGTCGCCTCGTCGCGGCACGACGCCCAGGCGTCCCGGGAGTCCGCGCAGCCCCCAGCCGCCGAAGTCCCGCAGCGGCTCGACCTGCACCGTGCGCACACGGGCGATGTCGTCGAGCGGGATGCGGAAGCGCGGCAGGCCGAGGGCCGAGACCACGATGAATCCGCCGGCGTCGACCCGCACGTGGTAGGCCGCGAGCGTCGCCGAGGCGACCAGCAGGAGCACGAACGCGATCGTCGTGATCCACGCGACGGCGCCACCGCCGCCGGTGAACCACGCGTCGACGGTGATGAGTCCGACCAGCAGCAGCGCCGCGACGATCGGCACGACCGCTCCGCGAGGAAGCGCGGTCGTGGCCGTCCACGCGCGCGGGAGGGCACCGGAGGCGGTCTCACCCACGGGCGCGGCGGGCGACGTCGGCGCGATCGGTGCGGAGAACGGGAGCCCGCCCTGCGACGGCTGCGCGAACCAACCGATCAGACCGAGCGCGAGACCGGCGAGCAGCACCCACCACGACCCGCCCGCGTGCGCGCTGCCCCCATCGGCCGCACGGAGGTTCGCGAGTGTCGAGCTGATACCCGCGGCGGTCAGGAAGCCGGCGACCCCGAGGCCGATCGCCCCCAACAGGCGGAAAACGAGTCCCCGGTGGCCGCGGAGGAGCCCGGGCAGCGACACGGCGAACAGGGTTCCGGGAACGACGAGTCCGATGAGGCCGGTCACGAGAGCCAGCACCCACGGCGGTCCGTACGCGTTCGGCGCGCCCGAGGCATCCCAATGGGTCGCGACCGTCGCGGGCAGGTGCGGCAGCGCGACCAGCTGCAGCACGACATTCGCGAGCCACAGCACACCCGGCAGCACGGCGCCCACCAGGACGTACGACCTGACCACCCGTCGCTGCGATGCCTCGGCCATGTGACCCGCCCCCCCTTCGGCCGCCGATCGCGGCTCCCTCGATTCTGGCGTTCGGCGGCGCCCGCGGCCCGCTCGTTGTCGATCATCGATAACGGATTGTCAGGAACGAGTGGCGAAGGCCACACTCGATCCGTGGCCTACTCCCCCCGGCAGCTCGCGATCGGCATGAGCCTGTGGATCCCGAATCTCTGCAACGGCATCCGCGTGCGCGAGATCGCCCCCGACTTCACGCACTGCGTCGTGCAATTGCGGGTGACGCTGCTCACCCGCAACATCGTCGGCGTCGCGTTCGGCGGTGCCATGTCGGCCATGACCGATCCGTACTACTTCATGCTCGTCATGCATCAGCTCGGCCGCGACTACGTCGTGTGGGACACGCGCGGCGAGATCGAGTTCGTCAAGCCCGGCCGCGGCGTGCTCACGGCCCGGTTCGAGGTGCCGCGGGAGAGGGCCGAAGAGCTGCGCGAGCGCGCCCGCGGCGGCGCGAAGGTGCTCGAGTGGTTCGAGACGGAGATCACGGATGCCACGGGCGACATCGTCGCGAGGGTGCGTCGCGAGGTCTATGTGCGCGAGAAGCGCCGCGACCGGGTCGCGGTGGGCTGACCGCCGGGCGAGCCGATGCCGCCAGGGGCGACGACCGGTCGCGCGGCGTCCGCGCGTCGGGGCACCGGAGCGTTCACGCCCGCCGACTACGATTCGCGCGTGACCTCGCCCTCCCTCGCCCGCCGGCTCGGCCTCGGCGATGCCGTCGCGATCGGCCTCGGGTCGATGATCGGAGCCGGCGTGTTCTCGGTCTGGGCGCCGGCCGCGGCTGCCGCCGGCCCGTGGCTGCTCGCCGGCCTCGCGCTCGCGGCCGTCGTGGCGTACGGCAACGCCACCTCGTCCGCCCAGCTCGCGGCGACGTATCCGACCTCGGGCGGCACCTACGCCTACGGGCGCGCCGAGCTCGGTGAGTGGTGGGGATTCGCCGCCGGGTGGTGCTTCGTCATCGGCAAGCTCGCGAGCGCGGCCGCGATGGCCATCACGTTCGCCGCGTATGCAGCGCCTGCGGGATGGGAGCGCCCGGTCGCGGTCGTGGCTGTCGCCGTGCTCGTCGGCGTCAACCTGCTCGGCGTGACCCGCACCGCCGCGCTCACCAAGGCGATCGTCGTCGTCTCGCTCCTCGGACTCGCCGTCGTCACGGCCGCCGGCGCGAGCTCATCGTCGACCTGGGCGGGCCTCGGCAGCGCGGCCCCGGTCGACGCCTACGGGGTGCTGCAGTCGGCCGGCCTGCTGTTCTTCGCCTTCGCAGGGTACGCGCGCATTGCCACAATGGGCGAGGAGGTGCGGGATCCCACCCGCACGATCCCGCGGGCGATCACGATCGCCTTCGCGGCGGCCCTCATCGTCTACGCGATCGTCGGCACGCTCACCGTGGTGGTGCTGGGAGCGTCCGCGACGGCGGCGTCGAGTGCGCCGCTCGCCGACGTCGTGCACGCCGCCGGATGGACGTGGGCGAACCCGGTGGTGCGAGTCTCGGCGGCGGCGGCGTCCCTCGGTGCGCTGCTCGCACTGGTCGCGGGCATCGGCCGCACGACGCTCGCCATGGCCCGCGAGCGGGACCTCCCCGCCGCACTCGCCGCGATCGGCGCGCGCCACCGTGTGCCCTACCGGGCCGAGCTCGCCGTCGGTGTAGTCGTGATCGGCGCGGTCGCGCTGGTGGACCTTCGCGGCGCGATCGGATTCTCCTCGTTCGGCGTGCTGCTGTACTACCTCGTCGCCAACCTCGCGGCGTTCCGTCAGCACGGCGACGCCCGCCGGTACCCCCGTGCACTCCAGATCATCGGGGCGATCGGATGCCTCGTGCTCGCCGCCTCCCTCCCGTGGGCCTCCGTCGTCGCCGGCGCCGTCGTGCTCGCGATCGGACTCGCGGCACGCGGCATCCGCCTGCGCATCGACCGGGCACGCAGCGCGGGATAGCCCGCTGCGTGCGTGCGGGTCGCCGCGGCCCCTCAGAGGGCGAGAGCGGATGCCGCAGGCACCGCGTGCCCGTCGGGCACGGGCCCGTCGCCTCCCAGGGCGAGCAGCACCGACGGCAGCAGCGCGTCGGCGGTGCGCCGGTAGCCGAGCGCGCTCGGGTGGAACCGGTCGAGGCTGAACATCTCGTCGGGCTGCGAGATGAAGAAGGGCCCGACGACACGTCGGAGCGACACGACGTGCGCGCCGGCGGCGAGCGCCGCCTCGGCCTGAGCGTCGGCCAGCTGGCGCGACTGCCGTGAGCCGAGTGAGCGCAGCGGCTGCGGCACCGGACGCAGCGCGCCGAGGTCGGGGCACGTCCCGACGACGACGGCGACACCCCGCTCGCGCAGACGCTCGACGGCGGCGCGCAGATGGGCGGCGGCGACGGTCACGGGGACACGATGAGTGACGTCGTTGCCGCCGACGATGATGATCGCGACATCCGGAGCGTAGCGTGCGGGGAGGGCGTTGAGCTGCGCCGCAAGCGCCGACGACTCCGACCCGACCTTCGCCGCGGTCACCAGGCGCACGGGGCGCCCGAGCGTCTCGGCGATGCCCTTGGAGATTCGCGCGCCGGGGGTGTCCTTGCGCCTGGTGACTCCCAACCCCGCCGCGATCGAGTCGCCGAGCACGAGCAGCTCGACCGGGTCGCCGTCGAGCTTCGCCCGCCAGACACGGTCGGCGTCGAGGGCGTCCTCCCCCAACGGCTTGCCGATGCGTCGCCGGGCGATGGCGGCCTGACGTCGCAGCAGCTCCCGCATCGAGAACACCGCCGCGGCGGCTCCGACGAGCGTCGAGGCGCCGATGACGGCGGCGGTGCGCAGACCCCTCATGCCGCGATTGCACCTCGCCGAGGTGAACCCGGGATGAACGCGGCTCAGGCCAGCGGCTTGAACTCGAGTGCGGCTGTGTCGGCACCCGCTGAGACCGTCGTGAACTCGCCGTAGCCGTCGGCCGCCGAGCGCGCGAGCAGTGCGGTGAGGTTCTTGGTGCGGCGCTCGAGGCGCACCCGGGCGCCGGTCGCGATGAGCGCGGCCTTGTGGGCGACGAGCTCGCCGACCGGAACGTCGGCGTCGTGCACCAGCACGAGCGTGCGGGATGCGGCATCCACCCCGTCGGCGACGAGGTCGACGATGCGCTCGAAGCCGATCGAGAAGCCGACCGCCGGCACGCTCTGGCCGAGGAACCTGCCGATCATGCCGTCATAACGGCCGCCGCCGCCGAGCGAGTAGCCGACGCTCGGGTGGGCGAGCTCGAAGATCGTGCCGGTGTAGTAGCCCATGCCTCGCACCAGGAACGGGTCGAACGCGAGCGGCACCTCGCCGCCCCGGGCGGCCGCGACCGCATCGCCGAGCGCCACGAGTCCGGCGACCACCGCGTCATCGATACCCTCGGGCAGGGCCGCGCGAATCTGCGCCTCACCGAACGGCAGGTCGGCTTCGGGCGTCGGCCGACGACCGAACGCCTCGAAGGCGTCGGCGGCCGCGGGCGTCGCTCCACGCTCGCGCAACTCAGCGGCGACGCCGTCGATGCCGATCTTGTCGAGCTTGTCGATCGTGATCAGGACGCCGGGTCGCTCCTCCGCGGCGAAGCCGAACACGTCGAGCATGCCGTCGAGGGCCCGCCGGTCGTTCACGCGGATGACGCCACCCTCGAGTCCGAGCGCGTCGAGCGCATCGAGGCTCGCGACCATCAGCTCGGCCTCGGCGCGCGCCGAGCCGTCGCCGATGATGTCGATGTCGCACTGCACGAACTGTCGGTAGCGTCCCTTCTGCGGGCGCTCGGCGCGCCACACCGGCGCGATCTGCAGCGACCGGAACACGGTCGGGAGCTCCGCGCGGTGCGTCGCGTAGAACCGGGCGAGCGGCACCGTCAGGTCATAGCGCAGCCCGAGGTCGCTGAGGGCCGCGGGGTCGTCGGCGGCGGCGATGATCGCCTCGGCGTCGAGGCCGCGCTTGAGCACGTTGAATGCGAGCTTCTCGTTGTCGCCGCCGATGCCGGCGTGCAGCCGGTCGTAGTCCTCGACCACCGGCGTCTCGATCTCGTCGAACCCGTGCGCGCGGTAGCGCTCGCGGATGACGGCGAGCACGCGCTCGCGCCGAGCCTTGTCCTGAGGGAGGAAATCGCGCATGCCGCGCGGCGGGTTGACCTGTGCCACGGGGGTCTATTGTTCCAGGTCGCCGCCGCGCGCCGCGGCCTCCGCCGCGCGCACCGCCGACTCCACGCCCCGCACCCGCTCCCGGAGCGCCCGCTCCGCATCGATGCCCGCCGCGCGGGCGGCGACGACGAGGGCGAGCAGCGCGTCGCCCAGCTGCGCCTCGTCGGTCGGGGCCGCGGCATCCGTCATCGCGGGCACCAGCCCCACCTGAGCGGCCTTGCCGAGCACCTTCTGGGCGCGGGCGAGCGCCGGCAGGCCCGCCGGGATGCCGTCGAGCACGCTGGTGCGCTCGCGCTTCTCGGCTGCCTTCGCGGCGGTCCACAGCACGAGCACCTCCTCGGGGGTGCGCGCGCTCTCGCCTCCGAAGACGTGCGGGTGCCGGCGGATCATCTTGTCGGCGAGATCGGATGCCACATCCTGCACGTCGAACGGATCGTCGGGGTCCCGCGAGGCGATCTCGGCATGGAACAACACCTGCCAGAGCACGTCGCCGAGTTCCTCTCGCAGGTCGGCGCGGGTGCCGGACTCCACGGCGTCGACGAGCTCGCTCGACTCCTCGACGAGATAGGGCACCAGGTCCCGGTGGTCTATCTGCTGCGTCCAGACGCACTCGTCCCGCACCGCGCGCATCGCCTCGATCGCCCGCGTCATCCCGTCGTCCGTCATGCCGCCGCCTCCCGCACCCGACGGTAGCGCCGGGCGCGCAGCGACACGAGCACCACCGCCGCGAGCAACGAGATCGCCGATCCGCCCAGCACGCCGAGGATCGCCTGGTCGCGCAGATCCGCCGCGCCCGCGAACGCCAGCTCCGACATCAGCAGGGACACGGTGAACCCGATGCCACTGAGCGCCCCCGCCGCGGCGAGGTCGCCGAACGCGAGTGGACGGGAGCCTCGTGAGAACAGTGCCATCGCCAGCGACCCGAAGGCGATCACCCCGACGAACTTGCCCACCGGGAGCGCCAGCACGGTGCCCCAGAACGCCGGCGCGAACGCGGCCGGCGACACCTGCGGAATCGGCATCAGAGCGGAGGCGAACGCGAACAGCGGCAGCACGATCACGTTGACCCACGGCTCGAGCGCGTGCCGCGCACGCGCCCCGGCACCCGGCGCGATCGCGAGCCCCAGCAGCACGCCCGCGATCGTCGCGTGCACGCCCGACTCGTGGACGAGCACCCATACCGCGATGGCCACCACCACCATCAGCACGGCGACTGGCACGCGGGCCCGACCACGCAGCAGCAGCGACAGCGCCCCGAAGGCGACCGTCAGCGCCAGCGCGGCCGCCAGCGCCACGAAGTCGATGTCCGCGGTGAACACGACCGCGATCAGCACGATGCCGACGATGTCGTCGAGGATCGCCAGTGCCAGCAGGAACACCCGCACCCCGGACGGCAGCCCACGGCCGACGACGGCGAGCACGCCGAGCGCGAACGCGATGTCGGTAGCCGTCGGGATCGGCCAGCCCGACGCCGACGGGGTGCCGTTCGCGATCACGAGGTAGAGCGCGATCGGCACGACCACGCCGCCGAGCGCGGCGATCGCCGGCACGAGCACGGCGCGGGGGCTGCGCAGCGATCCGACGGTCAGCTCGTGCCGCAGCTCCACCGCGACGACGAAGAAGAACAGTGCCAGCAGACCGTCGGTGATCCAATGCCCCACCGACAGATCGATGCCGGCGAGGACGAGATGCGCGTCGCGCGCGGCGATCACGCCGGGGCCTGCTGGCGTCGCCGCGACGACGAGGCCGGCGATCGCAGCGAGCAGCAACAACAGGGCGGGAAGACGGGCGGAACGCAGCACGTGCACGGGACACTCCAGGGTCAGGGGCGGCATCCGTCGATCTCGTGCATGCCGGCGGCGACATACTCGACGGGCCGACCAGACTTCCCGGCACTCCTCCGACCATTCTAGCCGCGACGGCGCGGCCGCCCCGCCGTGACAATCCAGTAACACGAGCGGGACTACCGTGGAGGCGTGCAGGATCCCACCCCCACCGAAGCCATCGATCTCGTCGGCCGCTACGAGGCCAGTCATGGGATGCCCGAGCAGATGCGCGGCGACGTGCGACTGCTCGGCGGAATCCTCGGGCGCGTGCTGCGCGAGAGCGGTTCCCCGGGCCTGTTCGACGACGTCGAACGGCTGCGCGTCGCGACCATCCAGGCCTACACCGACGAGACGGATGCCGCATTCGAGCGGGCCGCGCAGATCGCCGACGGGTTCACGGTCGCCCGCGCCGACGAGGTCGCCCGCGCGTTCACCTGCTACTTCCATCTCGTGAACCTCGCCGAGGAGCACCAGCGCGTGCGCGTGCTGCGTCAGCGCGCCGCCCGCGACGAGGAGGCGGCCGACTCGGTGACCGTCGCGCTCGAACGCCTCGCCGGCGAGGTCGGCGACGACACCGCGCTGCAGCGTCTGCACCAGATGCGCTTCCACCCGGTGTTCACCGCCCACCCCACCGAGGCGCGGCGCCGGGCGATCTCGACCAGCATCCGCCGCCTGTCGGGTCTGCTCGACGACTACGACGCCGCCGAGGACGGCGGCCCCGCACAGCGCCGCGCCGAGCGTCGCATGCTCGAAGAGGTCGACACGCTGTGGCGCACGGCGCCGCTTCGCCAGGAGAAGCCGTCGCCGGTCGACGAGGTGCGCTCGGTGATGGCCGTCTTCGACGAGACGCTGTTCACCGCCGTGCCGCACGTCTACCGCCGCATCGACGACGCCCTGCAGGGCGAGGCCGCCGGTGCCCGCGAGCCCGTCGTGCGCCCGTTCGTGCGCATCGGCACCTGGGTCGGCGGCGACCGCGACGGCAACCCGTTCGTGACCGCGAGGGTCACCAAGCGCGCCGCAGGCATCGCCAGCGAGCACGTGCTGCGCGGACTCGAGCGGGCCTCCGCCCGCATCGGCCGCGGACTGACTCTGGATGCCGCCACCACCCCGCCGACCCCGGCCCTCACCGCTCTCACCGAGCGGCTGCTCAGCGCCGACGACGAGGGGGCCGCCGACGTCGTGAAGCGCTCGCCCGGCGAGCCGCACCGTCAGGCCGTGCTGCTCATCGCCCGCAAGATCACGGCGACGCGCGAGCGCGACGCCGACCTCGCCTACGCCGATCCCGAGCACCTGCTCGCGGACCTGCTCACCGTGCAGTCCTCGCTCGTCGCGGCCGGCGCCCCGCGCCAGGCCTACGGTCACCTGCAGCAGCTCGTCTGGCAGGTGCAGACCTTCGGGTTCCACCTCGCCGAGCTCGAGGTGCGCCAGCACTCGGCCGTGCACGCGAAGGTGCTCGCCGAGCTCGACGCGGGCGGTGAGCGCAGCGAGCTGACCGAGGAGGTGCTCGAGGTCTACCGCACGATCTCCTACGTGCAGAAGCGCTTCGGTCCGCGCGCCGCGGGCCGCTACATCGTCTCGTTCACCCGATCGGCCGACGACCTCGCCGCCGTGCACCGGCTCGCGCGTTACGCTGTCGGCCCCGACGGCACCCCGCCCGTTCTCGATGTGATCCCTCTCTTCGAGACGTTCGCCGACCTGCAGGCCGCCCCCGCGATCCTCGCGGAGATCGTCGAGCACCCCGCCTTCGCGGCCCGTCTGGCCGAGACCGGACGCCGCCTCGAGGTCATGCTCGGCTACTCCGACTCGTCGAAGGATGTCGGCCCCGTCGCCGCGAACCTCGCGCTCTACGAGGCGCAGGCGCAGATCGCCGACTGGGCGCAGCGCAGCGAGATCGAGCTGACCCTGTTCCACGGCCGCGGCGGTGCGCTCGGCCGCGGCGGCGGACCGGCGAACTCGGCGATCCTCGCCCAGCCCCCGCACTCGGTCGACGGCCGCTTCAAGCTCACCGAGCAGGGCGAGGTGATCTTCGCGCGCTACGGCGACCCGGCGATCGCGATGCGTCACATCGACCAGGTGGCCGCCGCCATCCTCACCGCCTCCGCCCCCTCGAACGAGCAGCGCAACCGTGCGGCCGCCGAGCGCTTCGCCGACGTGGCACAGCGCATGGAGGACGCCTCGCGGGCGCGGTTCTTCGAGCTCGTCAAGGCGCCCGGCTTCGCACCGTGGTTCGCGACGGTCACCCCGATGGAGGAGGTGGGCCTGCTCGCGCTCGGGTCGCGTCCCGCCCGCCGCGGGCTGTCGGTCGAGTCGCTCGAAGACCTGCGCGCCATCCCGTGGGTGTTCGCGTGGACGCAGGCCCGCATCAACCTGGCCGGCTGGTTCGGGCTCGGCACCGCCCTCGAGACGGTCGGCGACCTCGCGCTGCTGCAGGAGGCGTACCGCGAGTGGCCGCTGCTGCGCGCGATGATCGACAACGTCGCGATGAGTCTCGCGAAGGCCGACGACCGCATCGCGCGCCGCTACCTGGAGCTCGGCGACCGCGACGATCTCGCGCAGCTGGTGATCGACGAGATGGCCCTCACCCGCTCGTGGGTGGTGCGCATCGCCGGCGGCGACGGACTGCTCTCGAACAAGCCGGTGCTGCAGCGGGCGGTGAAGCTGCGGAGCCCGTACGTCGACGCGCTGTCACTGCTGCAGCTGCGCGCCCTGCGGGCACTGCGCGACGCGCCCGACGAGGTGCCGGCCGACCCCGAGCTCCAGCGCCTGCTGTTGCTGTCGGTCTCAGGCGTCGCGGCGGGCCTGCAGAACACCGGCTGAGTCACGGCTCGCGAGAACAGGAGCGCCCGCGAGAACAGGTCGATGCGCGCCGTAGCGTCCTGCGCACACGCGATGACCTGCCCCGGCGCGCGGTGCTCCGGCGCGCCCGGCCTGGCATGCCCGGCTCCCGCGCGCCCGGCTCCGGCGCATCGGCGCCGGGGTGCGGCATCCGCTCAGTCGACCGGGGTGTCGTCCGCGTGCCGCGCGAGCGAGCGCCCGTAGCGCTCGGTGAGCTGCACCATGAGGTCGGGGGTGTCGCGGTCGAGCCCGAACACGTAGCCGGGGAAGTCGAGCTCCTGCTGGCGCGCCCAGATCTCGTCGTGCTTGTCGGGTGAGACGACGATCGCCGGGTCACCCACCGCGACCCACGAGATCGGCACGACGCTGCGCTCGGGGAGCACCGTGCGCAGGTGCACGACCGCGTTGATGCGCACCTCGCTCCGGTCGCCGATGCGCGCACCGTTGAACACCCGCACGCCCGTCGCGAGGAACACCTCGTCGCCCACCGTCGCACCCGAGATGCTCGCCATCGGTCCGACGAGCGTGTGGTCTCCGATGTGCACGGGATGAGTGGCGCTCGCGCGCACGAGGGCGTTCTCCATCACGATGACACTGCGGCCGAGGGTGATCGGACCGCCCTCCGCGGTGATGACCGCGCCGTGCAGGATCTGACAGTCGGGCCCGATCGTCACGTCGCCGCTGATCACCGCGGTCGGCGCCACGACGGCGGTCGGATCGATACGGGGCTCGCGGCCGAGATGTGCGTAGCGCATGGTGTGCTCCTCGATCGTCAGCGTACTCAGCGAGACGGATGCCGCCACCCCGCCGCCGCTCCCGGCACGGGTGTGCGACACTGCCGCCATGCTCACCCTCGGATCCGTCGTCATCCGCGTCACCGACCTCGAGGCGCAGGTCGCGTTCTGGTCTGCGGCGCTCGACTACACCGTGCGAGAAGCGGTCGATACGGACTTCGTGCTGCTGCGCTCGGCCGACGGCCGGGGCCCGAACGTCGGGCTCGACCAACTGCCTAGCGAGCGCGCACTGCCGCCGCGCATCCATCTCGACCTCTACGCCGACGACCAGGCCGCCGAGGTCGCGCGGCTCGAGGACCTGGGCGCCCGTGTCGTGCCGTGGGCGGGGCGGCCCGACGACGCCGACTACATCGTGATGGAGGATCCGGAGGGCACCCGGTTCTGCGTGATCGACACGGCGCCGCGCGACTGACCGCGTCGGGCAGCAGGGCTGTCGACGCCGCTGGGCCGCGCCGGTCTCAGGCGGATGCGTCGGCCGCCGCGGACGCCGGCTCGGAGACCGGGAAGAGCGCGTCGAGCAGCTGGCCGACCCACGCCACCAGGTCGGTGTCCGACACCGGGTCTCCGTCGCCCGGCAACGGCACGACGAGCGCCTCCCCTGAGGCGACGAGCTTCGCCTTCGGGTAGAGCCGCTGCATCCGCACGCGCAGCGAATCGGGGAGGTGCGCCGGCGCGACGCGCAGGTTCGGACCCATCGCGACGACGTCGGCGAGCCCGGCCTGTGCCGCGCGGCGGCGCAACCGCGCGACCCGCAGCAGCCCCTCGACGTCGGCGGGCGGCTCGCCGTAGCGGTCGCGCAGCTCGTCGATGACGAGGTCGATGGCATCGGGCTTCGCGGATGCCGCGGCCGCCGCCGACAGCTTCTGATAGGCCTCGAGACGCAGCCGCTCGCTGTCGATGTAGCTCTCGGGGATGCGCGCCTGCACGGGCAACTCCAGACGCAGCTCGGTCGGACCTTCGGTCTCCTCACCGCGGAACGCCGAGACGGCCTCGCCGATCATGCGCAGATACAGGTCGAAGCCGACGCCGGCGATGTGGCCGGCCTGCTCGGCGCCGAGGAGGTTGCCGGCGCCGCGGATCTCGAGGTCCTTCAACGCGACCTGCATGCCCGAGCCCAGGTCGTTGTTCACCGAGATCGTCTCGAGCCGGTCGGCTGCCGTCTCGCTGAGCGGCTTGAGCTCGTCGTAGAGGAAGTAGGCGTACGCGCGCTCACGACCACGGCCGACGCGGCCGCGCAGCTGGTGCAGCTGCGAGAGTCCGTACTTGTCGGCGCGGTCGATGATGATCGTGTTGGCGTTGGAGATGTCGAGGCCGGTCTCGATGATGGTCGTCGAGACGAGCACGTCGGCGCGGCGCTCCCAGAAGTCGTCGACGACCTGCTCGAGCTGGTGCTCGCCCATCTGCCCGTGGGCGACGACGATGCGCGCCTCGGGGACGAGCTCGCCGAGCTGCGCGGCGACCCGCTGGATCGACTGCACCCGGTTGTGCACGTAGAACACTTGGCCCTCGCGCAGCAGCTCTCGGCGGATCGCGGCGGCGATCTGCTTGTCGTTGCGGGGGCCGACGAACGAGAGGATCGGGTGGCGGTCCTCGGGCGGGGTCGCGAGGGTCGACATCTCGCGGATGCCGGTCACCGCCATCTCGAGGGTGCGCGGGATGGGGGTGGCGCTCATCGCGAGGATGTCGACGTTGGTCTTGAGCTTCTTGAGCGCGTCCTTGTGCTCGACGCCGAACCGCTGCTCCTCGTCGATGATCATGAGCCCGAGGTCGTTGAAGACGACCTTCTCGGTGAGGATGCGGTGCGTGCCGATCACCATGTCGACGGTGCCGTCGGTGAGGCCGTTGAGGGTGTCGCGGGCCTCCTTGTCGCTCTGGAAGCGCGACAGGGGCCGCACCTTCACGGGGAAGCCCGCGAACCGCTCGGTGAAGGTCTCGAGGTGCTGCTTCACGAGCAGGGTGGTCGGCACGAGCATCGCGACCTGCTTGCCGTCCTGAATCGCCTTGAACGCCGCCCTCACGGCGACCTCGGTCTTCCCGAAGCCGACGTCGCCCGAGAGCAGCCGGTCCATCGGGATCGGCTTCTCCATGTCGGCCTTGATCTCGTCGATCGTCTGCAGCTGGTCGGGGGTCTCGGCGAACGGGAACGCCTCTTCGAGCTCACGCTGCCACGGGGTGTCGGGGCCGAACGCGTGCCCCTTGGCGGCCATCCGGGCGGAGTACAGCTTCACGAGCTCGACCGCGATGTCGCGCACCGCCTTGCGAGCCTTGCCCTTGGCCGCGGCCCAGTCACTGCCGCCCATCTTGGAGAGCACCGGCGCCTCACCCCCGACGTAGCGGGAGAGCTGGTCGAGCTGGTCGGTGGGAACGAAGAGCTTGTCACCCGGGTAGCCGCGCTTGGTGGGCGCATATTCGAGCACGAGGTATTCGCGCATGCTCTTGACCGGGTTGCGCCCGCCGCTGGAGACCTCGCGCTGGGTCAGCTCGACGAACTTGCCGATGCCGTGCGTGGAGTGCACGACGACGTCGCCAGGCTTGAGCTGCAGCGGATCGACGACGTTGCGCCGGCGCGAGGCGAGCTTCTTGACGACCCGGCCGTCGCCGCCGATCGTGCGCCCGTAGAACTCGGTCTCGGTGAGCACGGCGAGACGGGCACCGGATGCCTCGAACCCCCGCTCGAGCACGGCGGCGACGACGAGCGCGACCCCTGCTTCGGGTGCCTCGTGCACCGCGTCGACGCGACGCGCCGCGACACCGCGGTCGGCGAGCACGTCGCGTGCGCGGTCGGCGAGCCCCGGACCGGACGCCGTGACGACGACCTTCCACCCGTCCTGCACGAGGGCCGCGACGTGCGCGATCGCGCCGTCGACGTTGCCCGCGAACGACGGCACGGCGGATGCCGCCACCCGCACCACGTGCGACCCGGATGCCTCGACGAGGCCTTCGGCCGCGGCATCCGCCTCGCCGGAGTCGAACGCCGACAGGGTGTACCAGACGCCCCCGCGCTCACGGGCACGCTCGTGCAGGTGCGGGAGCGACACGAAGTCGCCCGCGCCGAGGTCGACAGGGGTCGACGCGCCGGCGACCGCGGCGTTCCACGCGGCGTCGAGGAACTCGCGGTTCGTCTCCGCGAGCGTGATCGCACGGGTGACGGCCCGCTCGGGGTCGACGAGCGCGACGGCGGTGCGCTCGGGCAGGTAATCGACGAGGGTGACGAGGTCGTCGACGAGCGCGGGAGTCAGCGACTCCATCCCCTCGGTCGGCACTCCCTCGGCCATGCGGGCGAGCATCGTCTGCAGGCCCGGCAACTGCTCGGCGAGGAGCGCGGCGCGCGCCCGCACGTCCGCGGTGAGGAGCAGCTCCCGGCTCGCGACCAGTTCGACCTCGGTGATCTCGCCCGGCAGCGACCGCTGGTCGGCGACCGAGAACGCACGGATCTGATCGACCTCGTCGCCGAAGAACTCCACGCGCGACGGGTGGTCGGCGACCGGCGGGAAGACGTCGAGGATGCCGCCGCGCACCGCGAACTCGCCGCGTCGGGACACCATGTCGACCCGGTGGTAGGCGCGCTCGACGAGACCGAGGCTGACCGCGGCGAGGTCGTAGCCGCGCCCGCCGGTGACGAGCCGGATCGGTTCGAGATCGGTGAGGCCGGCAGCGAGCGGCTGCACCGCGCCGCGCACCGATGCCGTGACGACGAGCGGATGGGTGCCGTCCCACGCGGCCACCCGGCGGAGCACGTCGAGGCGACGCCCCACGGTCTCCGCGCTGGGGCTCAGCCGCTCGTGGGGCAGCGTCTCCCATGCCGGGAAGTGATGCACCTCGGCGCCCGGCACGAGCGCATCGAGGGCCGTGCCGAGCGCCTCGGCGCGGCGACCGGTCGGCGCGACGACGAGCACCACCGCGGGCGCCCCCTGCTCGCGGCGCTTCTCGAGGAGGCCGGCGATGAGGGGGGCGTCGAGTCCGTCGACGACGGAGAAGTCGGTGTCTGTCGTCGCCGAACGGAGGGCGCCGGCGAACGTCTCGGACGGTACGAGGGCGCGAACGATCCCGGGAACTGTCACCCGAAGATCCTACGGCGAGCCCGGGACATCCGGTCGCGGTCTCAGTCGCGCGGGGCGTGCCAGCGCTGCTGGGCGGCGATCAGACCCTCGTCGACGAGCTGCTCGACGGCGTCGGCCGCATCGCCGACGAGGATCGGCAGCGTCGTGCGCTCGGCCGACGAGAACGGGTCGAGCACCCAGTCGGCCGGATCCTGGCGGCCGACGGGCCGCCCGATGCCGACGCGCACCCGGGGGAACTCGGGCGTGCCGAGCGCTTTGGCGATGTCGCGCACGCCGTTGTGACCGCCGTGGCCGCCGCCGACCTTGAGCTTGAGGGTGTCGAAGGGGATGTCGAGCTCGTCGTGCACGACGACGACTCGCTCCGCCGGCACGCCGTAGAACCTCGCCAGGGCGGCGACGGGTCCGCCCGACGTGTTCATGTACGAGTTGGACTTCGCGAGCACGAGCTTCGCTACCCCGGGACGCAGCCACGTCTCGACGACGCGCGCGTTCGCCTTGTGCGCCTTGAAGGTCTCGCCGCGGCGGCGGGCGAGGTCGTCGACGACCATCTGGCCGACGTTGTGGCGGGTCGCCTCGTACCGCGGCCCGGGGTTGCCGAGTCCGATCACGAGCCAGGTGTCGACCATGCGCTCATCCTCTCGCAGCGGGGACGCACCCCCGCAGACGACGCGAGGGGATGCGGCGAACCGCATCCCCTCGCGTGTGACGGTGTCCGATTACTCGGCGGCCTCCTCGGCCTGCTCGGCGGCGGCCTCGGCGTCGGCCTCGGCGATCTCCTCCTCGGCGGCGAGGGTGTCGACCGGGATCGAGATCGCGACGATGAGGGTCTCGCCGTCGGCGACCAGCGACGCGCCGCGCGGGAGCGTCAGGTCGGCCGCGGTGATGTGCGTGCCGTCCTCGAGGCCCTCGATGTCGACCTCGACGTTCTCGGGGATGTGGGTGGCCTCGACCTCGAGCGAGATCGTGGTGGCGTCGAGGTTGGCCAGGGTGCCGGCGGCGGACTCGCCCACGAGCACGACGGGGACCTCGACCTGGACCTTCTCGCCCTTCTTCACGACGAGGAGGTCGATGTGCTCGATGATCTGCAGCACCGGGTCCTTCTGCACGTCCTTGACGAGCGCGAGCTGCTCGGTGCCGGCGATGTCGAGCTCGAGCACCGCGTTGGCGCGGCGGATGAGCAGACCCACCTGGTGGCCCGGCAGGGCGATGTGCACCGGAGCGGTGCCGTGGCCGTAGAGCACGGCGGGGATCTTGCCTGCGGCGCGCAGACGGCGGGCGAAGCCCTTGCCGAACTGCTCGCGCAGCTCGGCGGCGACCTTGAAGTCGTCGGACATGATGTTCTCCTTTATGCGGGCGCACGGGCCCGATGAGCGGGTGAGCGTTTTCGACTCGAACGCGAGCGCGTGAGGAAAGCCGTGAGCCTTGATCACTGCGTCGATCACGGATGCCTCACCGCCGAAGCGGCACGGCGACATCCCTCGCCGAAGTTCAGTCCACAAGCCTACCAGCGACGCCGGTAGCATGGGAATCGCCCGTCATCTCCGAAAGGACCGCCATGCAGCCGACCCTCGCCTCGGACATCCTTCTCTGGGTCATCGGCCTCATCAGCCTGGGCGGTTTCATCACCGTGGTCGGCGCGTTCTGGGCCGTCGGCCGCTCGTCCTACCGCAAGTAGTCGCGCCGCCCGTCGACGCTCCTCGGGCCCTCCTCGCTACGGCGGTCACACCGCCATCACCGCGAGCATCGCGGCCATCCCACCCGCCATCAGCGCGTGGCACACGTGCCGCGCCCGATGGTGGGACGAGCGCACGAGACCCACGATCCACCACACCGCGAAGGCGGCGACGACCGCGATGACGACGCCGTTGAGCACGACGATCCACTCCGGGGTCGCGGCCGGCGCCGCGGCATCCGTCGCTCCGCCGCCGTGATGATGACCGGATGTCCCGTCCCCACCGGAGCCCATGAGCGCCGGCATGGCGACCAGCATCCAGACCATCGCGCCGGTCACGACGACGTGTCCGGCGAGGTCGACCCGCCCCGCGCGTGAGGGGGACTGCGGAAGCGACACCAGCAGCGCGATCGCGACGACCGCGAACACGGCGATCTGCGCCCACGTGAGTTCGGCGCCCGCAGCCCACCACACCATCGTGACCATGGCGATGCTCATCAGCAGGTGCGCCACCTCGACGACTTCGGCGGTGCCGAAGGGCGCCCCCGCGGGTGCCGCCCGGCGGGTGCGCACGAGCGAGACGAGGGAGACGAGACCCGTCACCGAGAACAGGATCGTGAAGACGGCGCTCCACAGCGGCGAGAACATGGCACTCCAGCGGTCGGGGGTCGGGTGAGACGATCCCTGAGATTACTCTACGATTTGTAGACATATCTGCTGACAACCCCGGGAGCACCGCCATGACCACCGCCGACGCGCCTCCGCTCGAGGCCGCCACCCCCGCACCGG